>NZ_JBWQTU010000010.1:0-78470 GCF_056619925.1 Halalkalibacter sp. HAAS-P013 | reverse complement strand
TCCGTCGCGGGCGTAGGAAATTTGAGAGGAGCTGTCCTTAGTACGAGAGGACCGGGATGGACACACCGCTGGTGTACCAGTTGTTCCGCCAGGAGCATAGCTGGGTAGCTACGTGTGGACGGGATAAGTGCTGAAAGCATCTAAGCATGAAGCCCCCCTCAAGATGAGATTTCCCATGGAGTAAATCCAGTAAGACCCCTTAGAGATGATGAGGTTGATAGGTCTGGTGTGGAAGCGTGGCGACACGTGGAGCTGACAGATACTAATCGGTCGAGGACTTATCCAATACATGAATCTTGATACGTTTCTAAAAGCATTATCTAGTTTTGAAAGAATCCTCTTTCAACTTTATAGTCTGGTGGCGATAGCGAAGAGGTCACACCCGTTCCCATGCCGAACACGGTCGTTAAGCTCTTTTGCGCCGATGGTAGTTGGGGGATTCCCCCTGTGAGAGTAGGACGTTGCCAGGCTAATATTCCACAGTAGCTCAGTGGTAGAGCAATCGGCTGTTAACCGATCGGTCGTAGGTTCGAGTCCTACCTGTGGAGCCATATGGAGAGCTGTCCGAGCTGGCCGAAGGAGCACGATTGGAAATCGTGTAGGCGGTGTAAAACCGTCTCGAGGGTTCGAATCCCTCGCTCTCCGCCAGGTACTTTCCTAAGGTTGGCCCGTTGGTCAAGCGGTTAAGACACCGCCCTTTCACGGCGGTAACACGGGTTCGAATCCCGTACGGGTCACCAATTTATATTAATACATTTGGAGGATTAGCTCAGCTGGGAGAGCACCTGCCTTACAAGCAGGGGGTCGGCGGTTCGATCCCGTCATCCTCCACCATAACGACGCGGGGTGGAGCAGTCTGGTAGCTCGTCGGGCTCATAACCCGAAGGTCGATGGTTCAAATCCGTCCCCCGCAATACCACAAAATGGTCCGGTAGTTCAGTTGGTTAGAATGCCTGCCTGTCACGCAGGAGGTCGCGGGTTCGAGTCCCGTCCGGACCGCCATTTTCAATAAAATTTTATGTGGCTCAGTAGCTCAGTCGGTAGAGCAATGGACTGAAAATCCATGTGTCGGCGGTTCGATTCCGTCCTGAGCCACCATTTAAGCCGGCCTAGCTCAATTGGTAGAGCAACTGACTTGTAATCAGTAGGTTGGGGGTTCAAGTCCTCTGGCCGGCACTGTAAATTATATACCTATAAAGTAATTTCACGTATTGACTATATCGATCATATTGTGTAAAATAGGTATTGTGTTTTCGTGGAGGGGTAGCGAAGTGGCTAAACGCGGCGGACTGTAAATCCGCTCCCTCCGGGTTCGGCGGTTCGAATCCGTCCCCCTCCACCATTTATTTTTAGGGGTATAGTTTAAAGGTAGAACAAAGGTCTCCAAAACCTTCGGTGTGGGTTCAATTCCTACTACCCCTGCCAATTTTATTATGACGATGGCGGTTGTGGCGAAGTGGTTAACGCACCGGATTGTGATTCCGGCATTCGTGGGTTCAATTCCCATCAGCCGCCCCATTTATATTATATAGGCATTGGGCTATCGCCAAGCGGTAAGGCAACGGATTTTGATTCCGTCATGCGTAGGTTCGAATCCTGCTAGCCCAGCCAATGCGGAAGTAGTTCAGTGGTAGAACACCACCTTGCCAAGGTGGGGGTCGCGAGTTCGAATCTCGTCTTCCGCTCCATTTTTTTGTCTGGCGGCATAGCCAAGTGGTAAGGCCAGGGTCTGCAAAACCCTTATTCACCGGTTCAAATCCGGTTGCCGCCTCCATAAATCTGCCGTGCCGGGGTGGTGGAATTGGCAGACACACAGGACTTAAAATCCTGCGGTAGGTGACTACCGTGCCGGTTCAAGTCCGGCCCTCGGCACTTTTTTTATTTTACTAATTAAATAGTTGCGCCCTTAGCTCAGCTGGATAGAGTGTTTGACTACGAATCAAAAGGTCGGGAGTTCGAATCTCTCAGGGCGCGCCACTATAATTTGCCGGTGTGGCGGAATTGGCAGACGCGCACGACTCAAAATCGTGTTCCTTCTGGAGTGTCGGTTCGACCCCGACCACCGGTACTTTGAATTAACGGAATATCACCGTCATATCTACGCTTTTCGCATTTTGCGGAAGGCGTTTTTTATTTTTATATCGTTAGATTCGCCCTTAATAATCGTACGCGATCGGTCGTGTGCGCTGTTGAAAGGGGCGAATTTTTTTTTATGCGTAAAAATAAACGACGTGACAACCATATTACAGCCGCTGAATTTTACGAAGTGGGTCACCCGAACGTTCTATCGGAGCTATCGTTTGACGAAGCATTAGAAGTATTTCTGCGCGAGACTGAATTGAAAAATCTAAGCGTATATACCCGAAATTATTACGAAAGAGAACTCATCACATTTAAGAGGTTACTTGTAACGCAAGACATCGATACAACACCAATGAATATTACAACCGCAAATATCGAGGATAATCTAATCCGGTATATGGCGAATGAGCAGAAGTTAAAGACGACAACAATTAACACAAGATTGCGAGCAATTCGTGCGTTCTTTAATTTTCTTCATAAGAAACGCTACATATTCGCAAATCCTATGAAAGATACGAGCCTGCTTCGAGACAAAAAGAATAATATAGTGGCGTTCAATAAGGAGCAAGTGGGGCGCCTATTAAAGCAGCCCGAGCTAAAAACGTTCACTGGTGTCCGCGATTATACAATCATGCTGGTGTTCTTAGAAACGGGAATAAGGCTTAAAGAATTGGCTAGTCTCGAAGTTAACGATATTAAGTGGGAAGATTCGAAGATATTAATACGCAATCCGAAAGGGTATAAAATCCGCCTAGTACCATTTCAGCGCGATATGAAAAAGCAATTACAAGCCTACTGCAAATTACGCGGAGACATAATAGACTGCGAGTCTTTATTCGTTACGATTGATGATACGCCACTTACTTCACGGCAAATACAGCACCGCTTAAAAGCTTACGGTAAGAAAGCTAATATTACCGGTGTAAGAGTTAGCCCGCATACGTTCCGGCATACTTTCGCGAAGATGTGTGTACAGGGTGGAGCGAATATCTTTGAGCTGCAACAAATACTCGGTCATTCGTCTATGGACATGGTTAGAACATATGTAAATTTGTTTAGTGATGAAGTAAAAGAAAGGCACAAAGAGTTCAGCCCTTTGCGCCAATTAAGAAATCAAAATTAAATTAAACAAAAAAAGAGTGCTCCACCTCACGAAAGAACTTGTCTCTCGATCGGTAAAACACATCGCCTAATGTAAGTTTATCGAAAAAAGCCGGACAAGTCAATACGCAATCAGTCTGTCTATCAGATCGAACGTATATTCGTAGGTGGTGCGCTCCATACGAGAGGAGCAACCGCAAATGTATTACGAAGAATACGAAAAGTATCAATCGTTTGGCAGTATGGACGACCTTAACGAAGCGGTCCGCCAAGCACTTTATTATAACGCGGACAAATTGAATAAGACAGCCGTTACCGTGCTGAAGCTTTTATCGCGTTACTCATGCAAAGTAATCGGCGTTAGTTGGATGAAAGCGGCCACGATAGCGCAATTGATCGAGAAGAGCGAAAAGACGGCTAGAAGGGCGCTCAAGACGTTGGAAGAGGTCGGCATTATTAAGCGTGTGCCTACAATTCGTGAAAAGGGCGGAAGAGGCTACGATTTATGCGTTATTTTGCCGCCTAGATTTAACCTAGCAACCTCGCCAAAAAAAGTTGACCAGGCGGAATTGTCCAGTCGTGAAGAGTCCGGAAATGTGCGCGAGAGTAAGGCGCAAAAGGGTATTGAACTTAAAGAAACCGCAATATCTAATAAACTTAATAACTACGTAATAGACGAGCTAGATTCATCATATACGCCTGATAACGTTCCTGACCGATTCATTAAAGCGTGTAAGCCGTTCTTTGGCGCCAATAAGATATATGAGCTATGGCAGCGGGTCTCGATTGCATACGATAAGAGCGGGCTAGACTCTTCCGTTGATAGCGTACTGGATGTCGTAATAAGGACGTTCAAGACGTCTATATTCGCGTGGAAGCGAGGTGCTATTCGAAAGAGCTTCGCTGGTTATTATTATGGCGCAATCCATCGAGTCTTAATCCAGGAGCGTAGAAAAGAAGTAGCTGCGGAGAGTGGTGCGTTTGATTGGCTGAAAAAGTGTACGTTTTAAGGGATAAATACATTATATATAACTAGCGTAATAGAACGTATGAGCGAAGTGTACGTTTTAAGGGATAATTACTTATAATATGTATAGCGTAGAGTATCGGAATAGCGCATAGTAGCAGTAATTTAGCGGTTGAGCGTTCGGATGACTACCGGAAGCGTATCGTTGTAACATTAGCGCCAACTTGTATATACATATATGAAGAAACTCGTCATTTTTGCGTAAATTGACGTGACAATACGTTACATAATGCAACGAAATGTGATTGCGGAGGGGTTCCGATAGGTTCCGATTTTATCAGCCACGAGGTCCGGAGAGAGACGCCTTGCCGAAACTCACGGGGGTCGGAAATGCGCTTTACGTTACTTTACAAATCGCTAACCGCTCGGGCCAGATACGGATGAGGTCGGAAACTTTTTACGCGAAGAGTCTAACGTCCATTCTTGCGCGATACTCTTATAGAAGAAAGGCGGGAATAGGCGGTATTTTGCGTTAGACTTCTTAGACGATTCACTAGGCGGAGGGTCCTGGCGCATGTCTTTCCGTAAACTTTTGCACAGTGGCGTCACAATGGACGATTTCTTGCGCATCATATAGAAGAAAGGCGGAATAGTGCGGTTAATTGCGTTGTGTATTATTGTGCAATTTACTAGCCGGAGGGTCGAGACGGACGCACCTCCCGAAACTTTTGAGCGCAGCAAAAAGACGCCCATAAGAGCGCCTATTTAGCTTCTTTGCGTTCATTTAATCCACGGTAAAGGGCGCCTTTGCTAACGCCAGTCATTTCGGTAATTTCCGCGATAGTATGTTCCTTTGAATCGTATAGCTTTATTGCTTGCGCTAATTTCTTCTTATCCGTCTTAGGGCGGCCACCGCTTCGACCTCTTGCGCGAGCAGAAGCTAGACCGGCTTTCGTGCGTTCTCTTATCATATCGCGTTCAAGTTCAGCGATAACGCCGATCATCTTAAACATAGCCTTGCCGGTAGGTGTTGTCGTATCCATACCGTCTTGAATACTGTGTAGCTTGGCGCCTACTTGGTCGATATGTTCCGATACTTCTATTAGCTTCTTAGTGGAGCGTGCCAGGCGGTCTAGTTTATATACGACTAGCTTATCGCCATCCCGCAATATATCTAAGGCCCGTTGTAGTTCGACCCTATCGTCCTTACCGCCACTAGCCTTCTCCGTGAAGATGCGCTCACACCCTGCCTTCTCTAATGCGTCCATCTGTAGGTCTAACGATTGGTCCTCCGTTGATACGCGAGCATACCCGATAATCATAATAACAACCGCCCCTCATCTAAGTTAGTTTAATTGTACGAAAACGTACGTTAAAAGTCAATTGTTTTTGAAACGAGTTTCGGACTAAATAAGTAATGTCAAACGCATATACTACCCGTTATACTTTTCGTTCCCTTAAACCATCGTTTTAGGACTGTAATAAAAGAAAAGAACGAAATAGCCCCGGCGGTAGGTCAAGCTATATCGCCTCGCCAGGCGCCAACATCTTTCTTACAAAATTTTAAATCTCGGGGTCCATCGAAAGGGGGGGCGGTAGTCCAAGCGATTTCACCTCGCCAAGCGCCACTAAAATCCGCGAATCAAAAATAACGTTTGGAAATGCGAAGCCTGCCCGATAAAATTTTTTCTAGCAATTTTCGAAACTCGGGGCGCAAAAAAAGACGCCCATTAGGACGCCTCACTTAAACAATTTCCGCATAGCCTTTCCGGTTGCCTTACCCGCCACTCTCCGACCGATCCGCTTACCGACACGACCCTTCTTGACCGCATCCACATCGTTCCATATGCGAAGTATTTTATATATTGACGATTTAAGCGACATTTCTATCACGCTCCTTACGTTATAGTATTCTGCGTTCTTTTTCTTATTCCTTTTTGCGCAAGACTTACGCAATAAAACGAAATGTAACGATTTTATATTTTTACATTATTTTGGTAGAAAATGATGGATTTTACATAGTTTCGTAGTATAATCGTCCTGTACCGAAAAATATAAAGGGGGAATTACGGTGAAAAAGTATCTATTATTTTCGTTAATGGCGCTACTAATCGCGCTTATGGCAGCATGTGGCGAAGCTACTCCGGAAGAAGAGGCGCCAGCAGAAGACGCAGCTCCGACAGAAGAAGCGGTCGAGGAAGATGACGCGGAGGAAGAAGAGGAAGCTGCGGAAGAAGCAGTTGATAACGATTGGGAAACGCAAGTAGGTGATACGGTCGAAAACGAAGGCGGCTCATTTACTTTAGTTGCTAGAAACGATCAAGTTGATACACAAGAAACAGGTCCGATGATTCTAAATATCGCGCAAGTTACCGCTGCAACTGGCGAATTAAAAGGTGATGTAGCAGAGTTTTTGGAAACTGACTCAATCGAATATATTCAGATCGATATGGAAGTCGAAAATACTTCAGAGGATACAATTACTTTTTACCCGGCTCAAGCAACGATTACAACAAATACTGGCGAGCAATTAGAGTCTGATATGTGGTTATCTGACCATATTGATGGTGATTTTATTGGTGCGGTAAAGAAGTCTGGTTCGCAATTCTTTATTCTTGAAAACTCGAATGCGGAAGATATCGAATGGGTTCGTATCTTAATTAGCGCGCCTGTTGATGAGGATTGGAATGATCTTGGAGAAGCGCTTGATTTCCAAGTTGAGCTATAATACAGAACGAAGACCACTTCGCAATGAGTGGTCTTTTTATTTCCGCAATCCCCCTCTGCGCTTCCGCCTCTTTCAGCGCCTTCTTTACTTCGCGAAGCTCTTTCACGGTCATTTCGTCTACCGTCTTGGAAACGCCCTTAGACGGTATGTGATGTTCCTTTTCGCGTTGTTCAGGCGGGAGCGTTGCTATTTCGTATAATGCTTTTATTCCTAAATTTCGGTGTCCCGAGGCACCGAGTTCCTCTGCGACTTTTATGAACTTATTCGCGTGGTTACGAGACATTTCTATTTCTTCAGCACACCACTTTTCCCAATCTCGGTATCCTTCGAATCCAAACTTATCAGGATTATCGCGCACATCTTTTAACCGGCGCCCGATTTCGAATATTGCTTGGCCTGCGATTTGTTTGTACGAATTGATTTCCGCGGTGATTCTGATTAAATTGTCCTAAATAAAGGATTTAGAAATAATATATAGTGTAGGACAAATTTATTAGAATGGGGGAATATGATTGGAGAATTATTTGAAGCTTACATTCGGAACAGTCGCGTGCATCATCTTAGGTATGGCAACTATTGCCGTGGAAAAGCAGTTACAAGTGAAAGCCCCGGGAGATTTAATGCATTTATTATCATTCGTACTTTTATTTCTAACAGTTGCAACTACACTTTGGGCAGGGAGAGAGTATTTGAGATCGAGACATGATTTTGAAGGATTTAACTACTTTCTTTGCGCTCTGACAGGACTTGGTCACTTAATCGCTTTCCCTTTATTTGTTGTCGCGGTAATGAAAATACAATTCGGTCAATACTGGTGGGCAATTCTTTTATTTGTAGTCGCTCTAATATATTGGGGTAATCAACAAGAAAATAAAGAAGTTAGAGAATAAGCGCCTTTAGGGTGCTTTTTCTATTTTTATTTATGGTGATATTCTTCTCAAAAAAAAAGCGCTAACCGTGGAAGTTTTGCGCTTCATAGATCGAAGAAGTCGTCTGTCTTTGCGTTTGGGTCTATTTGTCGTAGTGCTTTCATTAGCTTCTTTATAACGCCAGTGCTCGGTATGTATTCCGGATCAGAACAAACTTTGCTCACCGTATTTCTACTGACTTTAGAAGCCTTAACTAAATCCTCCTGTGAGTATCCGTGCTGATCGATAAACTTCTTAACCTTGCTGCGTTTCTTTCCAAGACCGAACATGCTAAATCCTCCCTAGTTAATTTTTATTCAGTCTGTCCAACTTTCACAACTTTATACGAAACATTCAAAAGTGATTTTAATAACTTCGAAAATAAGTACAAACCTTTTACAAATTATTGCGAAACATGGACAAACTAGAGAGCATAGAGATATATCAAAGCAGCAAACAAAGTAGATAACGCGGTAAAAGTCATAATAGAAATCTACTTTTTGCATTGGTAATAGCCAAAGAATCAATCAAAGTATATCTATCAATGTAATTCTGCTAAAAACGTTGTCCCAATAGGAAAAAAAGAATTTGTTTAAAAAGAAGAGGAAGGGGAGGAAGGAAGAGAGGGAGTGCGAGGGAGAGAAGGAAGGAGGGGCGCGCGCTGACAGAAGCCTCGGAGCCTAACTTATTAGTTTGCCCAAAAATAAAATGATTATACATCGAGGAGGAAACTTTTTGAGGAAATTAAAGGTTATTTCATTTCGAGAATTCCTAGCCAATGAGCCGCCGACTTGTCCCGTTTATTTACGTTCGTCTTCGCTATCTCTCGTATCAGCATCGGCCATAACGCATGTCTCGCTTAAAGGTTTGCTCAATGTATCGCCAATCGTTGCGCAAGGTTATCTGATTATGATTGCGATAGGGGTTGTCATGATCGGAGTTGCGGCGTGTGAGAAGTATTTTATCGGCAATGGATTCCTCGAAGTGGCGGAATCGGTCGTCGATATTATCAAAATGGTCTTACCTTTCGCATTAATTGGGGTGCTCGTTGCTTTCGTCTATATGAATCCGTTACTTTAGGAGGTTGCTATGTTAAAGGAATATATCGCGAAGAAGAAAGCTAAGGCGGAGCTTATTCGGACGTTTAGAGCTGGTGGTATTTATTTGACGCACAAGTCCGGAGACCGTACGCATTATATTACGCCGAAAGTACAGTCTGTCCGAGTCTTGGCCGACCCGCAACGATTAGAATACGTCTTTACGGTTCCGATGGGGCTAGACCCGAAAGAGATTACGAAGAAGGAGTGGCTATTTGCGCAGGCTTTCGGAACTGAATTCGACTTGAAGCAGCTAAATAAACGCTTCACCCTTACGATCTACGCGGAGAAGATGAGCGAAGACAATACGTACAAATATGACGTCATTAGCAAGCATTTAACCGGAGTCTTGCCTATCTATTGCGGAATGGACGTAAATAACCGCCATATTTGCTATGACTTGCGCACGAACCCAGGGCTATTAATCGCCGGTGAAACTGGCTCCGGTAAGTCAACGCAAGTTAGGTCGGTATTATCTACGCTGATTCTCAGATTACCGCCGACTAAGCTTCATATGTATCTTGCGGACCTTAAGCGCTCGGAATTCCATCTATTTCGTCGCGTGGAGCATGTGAAAAAGGTCTGTACGCGGACGTCTGAACTTGAGGCAGTATTAGCGAAGTTATGGAAAGAAGCCGAAAAGCGCGGTGATTTACTTGATAAGTATGAGGTCGCTCACGTTGACGATTTACCGAAGGACAAAAAAGTACCGTATATCATTCTTGCGATCGATGAAGTCGCCCTATTGAAGAAGGAAAAGAAGATGATGGAGCTAGTAGAGGACTTGTCCGCAATAGGTCGAGCGCTTGGCATGTTCTTAATTCTATCGATGCAGAGACCGGACGCGAAAGTATTAGACGGTAAGCTCAAGATTAATCTAACTGTACGTATGGGGTTCCGTTGTGCTGATCTAACAAACTCGCGCATAGTCGGAACACCTGGCGCGGAGAAGATAGAAGAAGCTCAGGGCGGTCGCTTTATTTTGAAACTAGGAAAATTAACGGAAGTGCAGGCGCCATTCCTCGAACTTGAGCCAGCTAAGAAGTTATTAGCACCGTTAAAGATTGAAGTGGAGGAAGAAAACGACGGTATTGAGGCATTAGAAGGCGAGGAACCGGCTCAGGATGCGCCAGAAACAAACGATAATATTTTCGGAGTGTTAGGAGATGACGAAAGTGAAAACGCGTGACAAAGCTATCCTAGACGATTTAAACAGATTCAGAGTTATGCGCCGTGACGACATTATCGATCTACATTTCAACGGTCTGAAGCGACCAGTAACCGGAGCAAATACAGTATTGAAGAGATTGCGCAGAGATGGGCGTGTTAAAGCGTCTACCGACCGCCACCAATATATCTACTTTCCGGCAGAGTCCGCCATGAAGAAAGATAGCGCCAAGATACCGCACTTCTTGCAGATAGTCGAATTCTATCGCGATGTATGTAAGCAGGAGCGGCCCCGCATCTTTAATGTCGAGCCAAAGTACGGAGAAAAAGGAACGGTCGAGCCGGACGTCTTCATGATATGGCGTAAAGCTCCGTTCTACGTCGAGATTCAACGCTCTACTTATTCCGCGAAAGTGTTCAGCGAGAAGATGGACCGTTATGAGGCGTTCTTTCACGGCGATGTATGGAAGGCGGAATCATGGCAGCCACGCGATAAAAAGGTATTTCCGAATATATGGGTCATTGGTGAGACGCGTTACGACGTGGGCCAGCGTCCGTTCCGAGTGTTTCAGAGCCGCAATGTAGAGGAGTTTCTTACAGCGCTAAGGTAAGGAGGTGGACATCATGAAGCGCAAAATGGTCAGCTTTACAGACAACGAAGAAAAGATTCTGAGCCATGCGCAACAATATGACTTTGCTGATTACGTGAAGAAACTGATCGAGTATGATATGGAACATGATATTTTGAAGCCGGACACTAGAACGATTGCTGAGGTTTATAACGAGTGGATGTCTAAGAACGTTTGGAAATAACTTAAGGGAGTGGTCATAATGAAAGACGTTCAATTAACAGAGAAGCAATACGAGGCTATGCGTAATATTCTTGAAGCTGTATCTCTACAAGTATCCGAAGAAGATGAGCCACTTCTTCCGGAACTAATGCGAATATTTGAATCGTAACGCCTCGCTTCGGTGAGGTTATTTTTTTTGTATAGAAAAAGACGCCCTTATTGAGCGTCCGTTTCGATCAATTCGTATGTAAAAACATCTTCGATGGTATATCGTCTCTTGTCTCCGTCTTCGAAAGAAATGCGATTCAACGCGTCCAGTAGCTTAACAAGCGTTTCAAACTGAATCGATTTAGCTTTCCCGTTCACGATATCGGCGACAGTGGCCGGTCTTACTTTAGCTTCTACCGCAAGTCTATTGCGAGATAATCCGTCCTTGCTTTCTGATAGTGGAAAATCCTTTAAAGTATCCCCAAGCGTGAAATTAATCCCCGTTTGTTTCATTCCGTCCAGCCTCCTCAAAATAATTATACCCAATTAGTCAAACTTTTTAAATATTACTGTTGACGTATGACTCTAAACGTTATACTATATGAGTAAGACAACTAGAGTGTTACTAACAGGGAGGCAAATTAACTATAAAGGGGTAATATTCTATGAAAAACTATTTTGTTGGATTCCAGTTTGTTAAACCTAAGTACGCTTTCGGTGTTGGATTCTATAAAGTTACTAATGTTGAAACTTCTGAGACTTTACATATTATGAACGATGATTTTGAGGCTTTCTTTATTGATACTGGCTTAGTTTCTTCCGCGGCTATTATGGGCGGTTGTGATATTTGTGCGGAAATCTTGGACGAGCTTGGTTTTACTTTACCTAATTCTATGGAGGCGATAGCATGATGCGCGGTTTTAATATTGTACAACCTAGTAAAGTTCACTACTCAGTTGAAGATATTGACGGTTCTATTGATAATTATGTACTTGATGCGTTTATCGATCATTCTACAGCTACGGCTTTCTTTATCCAGAGCGACAATACTTTGCGCATGTCTTCTTATCATTACGATTCTGAATTTGACGAGTACTCCGTTACTGGCTTTTCTTCAATCGGCCTTATGCGCATCGACGATCCTAGTAAGTTTACGTATGCCGATTTTATGGACTTCTATCTCCGCATTAATTCGTTGAGCTTGTACCAGTACTTGCAGTTGTTTTTTGATCGCAAGCTCGATTACGAATTAGGTCTTCATCGTATGTAATTGATAGCCTTCGATGAACGTAGACGGGAGGAGTCTTTGGCGGGACTCAATCCGGAACTCTCGACGGCAATCTGCGGGAGAAGGTCTTAAGGCGTTTCTATATACTCGCTAGTGCGGCAACACTGGCGAAAAGATCGATAATTTTGGCGGATTATCGTACGATCGACGGCTGCAAACGTTGGTCAGCGGGTAAGGTTTGGCGGCCTTACTTCGCAAATTGGTTGAGCGGGTGAGCTTTAGGCGAGTTCATCCGCGATATACCTGTGAATAACTTTTTAAAGAGCGTTCGACTGACGCTTATTTTGCGTTGCTCTTGTTGATAACTTGATTATAGAACATTTGTTCGCATTTAGTCAACACCTGTTTTTAAATAAATTTTTTAAAAGTTGTGAATAACTAGCTTTTCCGTATGTGTAAATTTTTAATAAATGATGGAGTTATGTAAGAACTTTAGTAAAAAGTATGCAAAATCGAGGTTGGAGAACGTCGTATATATAGAGGGAGATAAAAAAATAACGTATTTCGCGCCCAAATAGGGTTTCTAGATCGTATTATTAGAGAGAGGGGGTTTTTCCGCAAAGTGGAGCGAAATTATACTAATATATATTACAGGAATGTTACAAATATTACAGCGTCGGAGGGGTGTAAATTTCAGGCACACTTTTTCGCAAGAAATTTGTAGTCAATTGGTAACGTTTTTCTTCACTGAGGTAAAGGGATGTTCACAATTTAGACACACTTTATAGGCATTAAGTCATTATTTCTCCTAAAATTTGGGTTTGTAACATTGTATATAGTGAGAGGAGTATAGTGATTTCGTGATTGATTTCACAATCTCTTTTTTCGGGAGTCTTTTTGTCAGTCTTGAAATTCAGACCTTCTCAGAGGCTTTCTACACGGTCAAATTTAAACGATAGGGGCTAGTCTAGTGGGTAGACACCTAAAAACGCGTTAGAAGCTAATTTCGTGGGGCTACGCTTGATAAAACGAATTTATATTCAAATGCATCAAAATATGCGGAAAAAGGGGTGATTACTATTAAAATATAATAAAAAACTACTAAACAATCGGTTAAAAGTTGCCGATATAAACAAGTGTATTGTCTTTTTGTCTATATCTAGTCTAGTTTATTATTTTACGTCATTATTATAATCGAAAATCGGACATGTTGTCAATTTATTTCGTACGGAAAAAATCCCGTAGTTTATAGGCGGGACTAAGCCGCACTAAGGAGGAGGTTATTTTATGAGCAATATTTACACTTTATCGAATGAGGGGGCCCGCAGATTGCCTATTAATGAAAGCTATTCGCCGGAATCAGTTTCGGAGATTGCTGCGCTGGATTCGTTACATTCTTCTCTAATTAATGCGCGTATGTTGGTTACTGACTTTAATCTGTCGGAAGCATACCGACAATATGACCGCTTAATGACTTCGTTAAGGAGCGTACTAGGATCGTCGTTACTAAGTTCTTACTATCGCGCCAAGATGAAGGACGTTCAGAGAGAAATGAATGAAGTTAAGGCGATGTTATCTGCGAGCTGTGAGTCCGAACTATACGAAGTAATGAGTCGCTACTACGATTCTATAGACGAATAGAACTACGCTATTAATATATATAGTATTTATCCCTTAAAACGTACACTTTTTAGAGGAGGACTAAGCAATGACTGAAAAATTTAAATGTATTTTAAGCATGAAGGTCGCAAAGCATTTAATCGCAAAAGGGTTCACAATTGCTGATATAGAACCGAGTCGGCGCCATAAAGATAAGCTTGTGTTTGTCTTCATTAATACTCCTGAACTTGGGGAGGAGCTTAAACAATTTCAAAGAGGGGCGTGAAAATAATTGTCCAAACATCCTAAACCAAACAACCAAAAAGCGATTATCGAATCATTTAATCAGCTTTACATCCAAACGCGCAAAAAGTATCTCGTTCAGTTTGCCGACCGCTACATTACGCTAAATAAGGACCGGCAAGACAACGTCTATAGTCTCAATAACGGTATGGTCGCGAAGCATTTAAGTGGCGACCTGACCTACGGAATCTTTAACGGTGGCTATTTCAATAAGTTCATTACGTTCGATGTCGACTGTAAAACGAATCAAATGGCGCGATGGGCTACGTTAAAGTTAATCGACGTCTTAATTGAGGATTTCGCGATTAATCGGAAGGACATTCACGTCAGTATTAGCGGAAATAAAGGCTATCATGTCGATCTTTTCTTTGACAAGCCTATCGCGGTGAATGATATGCGTCTATTTTATGCATTAGTTATCGCGGAAGTCGGTAAGATTCCAGACGGTGAGATCGAATTTCGCCCGAGCTGGACGCAAGGGGTTAAGTTACCGATGGGGATTCACCAAAAGACGGGGCGCCGTTGTTGGTTCTGCGATAACGAAACGCTCGAGCCGGTTGAAAGCTACGATTATATTCTCGATATTGAGCCTATGGACGCCGGCATAATAACCGACAACGATTTCGGCTTAACCGATGAGCAGGCGGAAGAGTTCGAAGCTATTGCTCGCGAGACTAACATTAACGCAAATGCTACCGATCTATCATCCGGATTGAAGAAAGTAGCGCGAATATTAGAGGCGGGGCAGCTTCTCGAGAGTCACACGCGCCACTCGGCAACGTTTGATATGGCGAAGTTCTTTTATTCGCAAGGGTACGAGCCGGACGAGGCTGTCCAACAAATACTAGTCGTCTTACTTAATACTCCGCGAGACTATTTTCACGAAGACAGTACACCGGATCACTGGCGCAAAGAGGCTGTGCGACTAGTAAAGCTCGTTTATGACCGTGGTTATACGTTTGGTAATGCGGATATACCGATAACGATTCATAAGTCGGAAATATTGGCGGTGCTAAGTTGTGGGACATTTAAAACGAAGCAAACTTTGTACGCGATGGTAGTAACGAGTAAAAGGTACGGTCAGAAGTTTTACTTTACGGAAACAACGGCTATGAAAATGGTCGGAACTACTTCGAAGAAGACGGTAGGTGATGCGATGAAAAGGTTAATAGACGGAGGATTTATCGAGTATGTAAGGAAGGGCGAAATTGATAAGGCGCGTAGTCGTGACCTGGGGCGCGTTCATTATAAGCCGAATAAGTATCAGCTTCTTATTGATCCGCCGGAACAAGACGAGCCTAACGTTAATGTCAATGAGGGTCAATCGATAGTTGAAGTCGCTAATTTACTTTGCGATAAGAAGGAGATACGTAAGTACGTTAAACGAAGGGAGTACGATAACCAATGGAAAGGCGCTTAGTCGTTACTGACGCTATTTATATATATAGTATTTATCCCTTAAAACGTACACTTTTTATCTGATGTTTAGTTGCATATCTCTTGCGATAATACAATGTTACCACAAATAAAACGGTTTGTAAAGGGGAATGGTCATGGGTATGGAAATGGAAAAGAATACAATAAAAAGGCAAGATATCGAAGTTAAAGCACGCGAGGCTAGAGCTAAGATGAGAAGAGCGGCCGTTACAGACTTTGAAGGGGTTAGTCGTGAAATTAGAGCCGAGTTAGATAAGTATGTCGATGAATTTCCGGAGACTAAGAGAAACGCAAATGGGCACCAAGTGTCGCCGTTTTTATTACCGTCTTTAGGCAAAACTCTTGAGGTGTATAGCGATACGTTAGATTTTATCGCTGAAAATATTGAGCGTGAGCATGAGCGTCGAGAAATCCTTAACCGTACGCGTGAAGAGTGGGTGGAGCTTGAGCGGGGTTACGTCACTAGTTCGGATTATACGTTACCTGACTTAGTGGACGATCTATTAAACAAGCTCTGGTCAGGTGAAATAACACGCGAAGAGTTAAAGATTGCGAGATGGGAGCATAAGCAGTGTAAGCATATGTTCTGTCTAAATTACTTTATCCCTAAACGGAAGGGTCAGGCTTATTGTTGCGGAGGGTGCCAAGAAGGAGAGAATGACGCTAAGAAAGAGTATAAACGCACTTTAAAGAGCGATGAATATAACGCGCCGACATACTTACCTAAAATGGCTTATAAAACGAAGCGAGCTGATACGGTTGAAGCTGAATATAAAGAGAGAGAAATTGCGTTTAGGCCTGAGTTTTTAACGGATGTTATTATCGCTCGCGAAGAAATAGATGCTGACAAAGATAAGACGAAGCCGGTCGATCGCAAAAATAGAAAATTCAACAAAAAAGGGGAGGTAGAAACGGCTTATCAACGAGCGCAAAAGGTAGAACAGGGCGAGGTTAAGTCTTTTAATCTGTACGACATGTCATATGCGGAGATTATAGCGCTAGGTTGGGAGAAAAAAATCTATGGAGGATACTGTGATTTATCGAAAAAAGACCGTTTTCGCACGGAAAAAATCACGTAGTTTATGAGGGAAAGTAAAGACTTTCCCAATTTTATATTATCATAAAACAAAAGGGATGTAAAGGGGAGATTTGAAAATGACAGGAACAGTAAAAAGATTCAATGCAGCAAGAGGCTATGGCTTTATTACAACTGAGGGCGGTCAGACTTATTTTGTTCACCAAACTGCAATCTTAATGGCTGGCTATCGAACGCTTGAAATAGGACAAACGGTGGCTTTTGACAGTGAAGATACTGAAAGAGGTCAGCAAGCAATTAACGTGTCAGTAATCGAAGACTAATAAAAAATGAAAATGGAGATGGTCATATGAAAAACGAAACTAAAACTTGTAGACTTTGCGGAGAGACTAAGCCCGTTAATGAATTCGAAGTAGATAAACGTAAGAAAAACCCAAGAATGAATCGTTGTTACACGTGCAAGTATGAAGCAACATCGAAGTACCGCGCAACTAGAGCCGGCAAGATTTCGCGAATGGTTGATAATGCGAAACAGCGAGCAAAGCGCTTCGGAGTCACAAATGACCTTACTAGGGCGGAAGTTGAAGAAGTTGTCGATCGGTTTATGGACGCGTGCGTTTATTGTGGAACCGAGTTAGAGGATGATCTCGTATTGGAGCATGTCAGATCCTTCTCAGAAAATGGGCCTAACAGCAAGGGGAATATAACTGTTGCGTGCGCTACATGTAATAATCAAAAACATAATTTGCCGTTAATTGATTTCCACTATAAATATAGCGACACTTTTACCCAAGAAAGATTCTTCGCGTTAGTTGATTACCTGGCAGAAATAAACGAAACAGACCGCCATAACGTCATAGACGAACTGTCCGAGCATAAAACGGACTTCACGTTAAGGCGTGTTCAAACTGCTCTAGAAAAGCATTACGCGAAAGGGGTGGCGCCTAGTTGAGCTTAATAAAGGACGTTCGGAAACACGTTAAAAGTCACTGCGCTACTTATGCCGGGCAAGGCCGCTGTCATTTAGACCGGCCCTGTCCGTACTTTCTCGAGCATGGTGGCGCTTGTAACTATTTCGAGTCGTCAGTCTTGCCGAGTGATGAGTCGCTAAAGGTGCGTTACTTTAATTCGGTGGCTGGCGCTTCCGATTCAATCGCTAACACTTGCGAACGATGTACCGAGCCATTCGAAAAGCGGTCAAATGCTCAGAAGTTTTGCGCAAAGTGTCAGGCCGAAAACGAAAGAGAGCAACGAAGGAAAAGAGACAGGGAATATCGAGCAAGAAAACGACGGAATCAAGCCGAAAACATTAAAATAAATCGCTCAGATTAGGCGTGTAGCAAACGTTTTCGAATGCGTAGTGTATTTGGTTGGCTATACGTCTTTTTATATTCTATTGCGTCGATTTTGGAGATGGGAGTGGTATTAAATGATAGTTGTAATTGAGCATAAGCAAACGATCGAGGACGGTAAGAGAAAAGATCACGTAAGTTTTTATCCGGAAAAAGGCAGAACGGTCTTTAACGAGTATTGTTTTTACGGCAAAACATCGCTTGAAGAATACACCGACGAAGAAGCGGCAGTCGGCGCGATCTTAGAAGGAATGGACAGGAGCGAATTGTTTCAGCCGGAGTCTTTCAAGGTGTATGCGGAGGATCGCTTTATTAAAGCTTATAATGCCATCGGGGAGGTTGAATGATGGTCGATTGCATATATAGAGTCCGAGAACATTACGGTCCATATGGAGGGCAACGCTCATATTTAGAACGCGATGGTTCTCGACCTTTCTATTCGAATGGCGTGGCTATCATTAAACACCGCATTAAACCGATCGACTCCGGCTATCTCCTATCATTCGAAGTAGAAACGGAGCAAAATGAAATCGTAGCTTTGAAGCGGTGGACAACCCGCCACGAATCAGAATATACCGCGGAAATGGTGGTTATTGAAGCGGCTGAACGTGCGGCCCGGTCTTATGACGATCGAGTTGCTTGTCTTGTGCGCGGGAAGCCTTCCGACATAAGAATAACGACACTTAAAGCGAAAGAAACGGCTCGGATTAACGCACTCGAGGCTAAAAGGAGGGAGCTAGAATGCGATGCTACTGCGATTTCGAACTAAAGCAAACCGACGAAGCGCTCATAATTGGCGCGGATTACCGGGTCCTAAACGAAGATAAGACATATTCGACCGTTAAAATCGCAAGTTTATACGAACCGGAACAGGCGGGCGCTTCTAAGTACGGGGGTGTCCGATTTGCTATCCGCAAGTTAATAGACGAGATGCCGGTCGGATATGATTCGATCAAGTTTCGCGCTGATCTTCCGCGTATGTCCGAGAAACGAAGGCTTAAGGCCGAATTGGATTATGCGCAGGAAAAAGGCGTCGAGGTTAAGTTATTGCGTAAATTTTATAATTCCGATGCTTTCCAGCTATTAGAGGACGCAGAACAACGTAAATCAAGTATCGCAGAAGGGAGTCTTTAATATGAGCGAAGTAAATTATCAAGAGTTGTACGAGAAATTGAAGAAAGAAAACGAAGAGTTGAAGAAAAAGGTCGGCTCTGACGAAAAGAAGCAATCAGATATAAGTCCGAAAGAGCTTTACGAGCGTTTGAAAGCTACGGGCAAGTTTCGTCGATAAACTAACTAAAAAATAGGGGGAATTAGAATGATTTCAAGAGGACAAGCAAATATCGGAGTAAAGATTGAGGATGCAAGCTCAAGTATTAGGCCATCAATAACTGAGGAGCCTTTCGAACAGAAGCAAAAGAAAGCTAAGAAGAAGTTGATTGAGCAGAAAACGATGGTTTTCGAGAGTTTCGAAGAGTGTAACAAGTGGGTTTTAAATAATGATGAGTATGAGGTTACGAAAGTAGAACCTTCTTCGAAGCATGTAATTGCGTATCTCAATAAGTACGCGTGGATCAAGTAGCATCAGGCGGTATGACAAAAATTGAACGAAAAAGGGGAATGAAAAATGGAAACGACATTAACAGTAAGTATTACGCAAGACGGTAAGGACTTTGTAACAGTATTAAAGACAACGGAAGGCCAAGAGAAGGACATTCCGCGCTTGATCGGCTCAAACGGTGGGGGCGCGGTTATTTATGCCATGAACTACGTTATGGAGTTTATCAACGAGATTGATGCGAAGGGGATTGATCTTGTGATTGATGCGCCGTTTATGACGTTTACGGAAGCGGAGAAAGACTGGTTTGTCCGCGAGCATGGCAATAAGACGGTATTTAAATCGTTCAGCTTTAACGGTGAGCAGCATTAAGACGCGATGATTCCGGAGTCGTTCCCGGTTAGCGTCAAAGGTCCGGTTTTCTTAAATAGGTCGCAGTTAGGCGAAGGGCGCTCCGATTATGGGGCGTCTTATTTTTGTATGAATGGACGTGATTAAAACGATAGAGCTAGGGATGTTTATGACATTGTACGTAACGATACCGCTATTAGTTTTCGGCGCAATTGCTTACGCATTGATTCGATTTAGTAAGCCGAAAGGAGGTGAGTAGATGAGGAAAGTAACTCCTAAAAGCGTTACAGATGATGCTACAAATTACACGCGATTACTTAAACCGTTACTTACAAGCTACGCAAACAATGAGATTGACAAAAAGACGTTTCACATGCGCCTTTCTAAAATTAAGGAGTCAATTACAAAAACGATAGCTGATACGTACAAAGTCAAAGAGAATAAATCGGCGATTACTTTGTTGCGAGAAGGATTAAGGCATTTTTTGAATGCGGTTCATCTTTTAAAGGTTGGTACGAGCGTTGTCTATAACGTGGATTCAGAACGATTCGCGTCTGAAATGAAAAAGGGCGGAGAGTGTATAAAGCGAGGTATGGAGCGTTTGTAATAGCGGGCTATGCGCTCGTTTTTTTTATTAATAAAAGGTCAAAGTTAATCAAAGTCAAACTTAAGGGAGTGAGGAAAATGTCAGACATTCAATTTCGAATCTCAGCTTTAGATGATTTCTCGAAAAATTTCGATTCATTCGGAAGTGAACTAAAGTCATTAAGTGATAGAGCTGATAATTTCGGAAAGAAAATAGGCGATATAGGAGGTGGACTTACAAAAGGCGTAACAATGCCTCTCATCGGAGGAGCTACTGCGCTAGTAGGGCTAGCGGGCGGATTTGCGAAGACAGGTGATGCGATTGCCAAGACGTCGACTAAACTTGGAATAAGTACGGACGCTTTCCAGGAGCTTGATTATTGGGCCGGACAGAATGGTCTTTCAACTGAATCAATGGAGCAAGCAGTCGGCCGACTTAATCAGCGTATAGGACAAGCGGCAACAGGTAACGACAAATACGCAAAGGCCTTCGAAGAATTGGGCGTATCTGTAAAGGATGGAAACGGAAACATTATGGCGACCGAGGACATATTAGGCGATACTATTGCCGCGTTGCAAAGAATTGAGGACCCTGCGCTTCAATCAGCTATGGCAGCCGAAGTCTTTGGAACTAAGCTCGGAAGGGATTTAATGCCGGCTCTTCAAGATGGAAGCCTATCGATAGAAGAGGCTACTGAAAAAATTCACGCAATGGGCGGAGTAATGGACGAAGATGCCGTTAGGGGTTCGGAGAATTTCATGGATTCAATGGACGACTTAACGCGATCATTTAAAGCATCGTTTATGCCGATAGCAACCGAAGCTATGCAGTTTATGACTAATAGGCTATTTCCGGTTATTCAAGACTCGGTAATACCGGCTGTACAAGAATTCGGAAAGAAAATAGGAGAGCTAGTCGAATGGTTCAGTTCTTTAAGTCCAGGTATGCAAAAGACAATCGGAATTACTGTTGCATTAATTGCGGCACTCGGGCCTGTCCTAATGGTCGTAGGGCAAGTTATTTCAATGGTTAGTACGTTAACTACTGTATTCGGTGTGCTGTCCAAAGCGATACTTTTCATTCTTAGTCCGATAGGTCTTAAGATAGCTGCGATACTTGCGTTAGTAGCCGCGGGAGTTTGGTTATGGCAGAACTGGGATATGGTTGCAAATAAAGCTAAGGAGATTTGGGGCGCAATAGCTGAATTCTTCTCCAAAATAACTAGCTCAATTGCTTCGTATGTCGAGAAAAACTTTACGCTCGTCTATAACACAATTTCAAATTACATGACGATGGCATTTGGAATTATATCTGATATTTGGGGTTGGATAAAAAATTCGTTTACGAATACTCTAAATTTCTTGAAGGCGCTAGTCACCGGAGATTTTACCGGAATGAAAAACGCAATTAAGGCGCAGATGGAAAACAGTCGCGAGTTAATTTCGTCAATATGGAATCGCATTAAGGCGTTCTTCTCTACGACTCTATCGGAAATTTGGTCGACAGTGAAGCAGAAGTTCTCCGATGTGGTCAACTCCGTTCGTGAAAAGATGAATGATGCGAAATCGACGATCTCCGACATATGGAACGAGGCGCAATCTTTCCTTGAAGATATTGACTTATTCGAGATAGGTAAGAGCATTATAGACGGGCTTATTAAGGGTATTGTATCGAAAGTCGGCGCTGTTGCTGGAGCTATTGGAAATATTGCGAGTACGGTTACTGGTGGAATCAAAAACGCGCTCAATATTAATTCTCCGATTAAGAAGAGTGATGCCGAGACTAAGAAAGATGCGAAGGAGCTTGGCTTACTACTTGCTAAAATGCAGGCGAAGTCACCACAAAGAAGGGTTGTGTTAGCGTGACTTTGGTAATGTCGGGGGGCTTCGGCTCTTATTTATCAGTGATGACTGCTGATACTCGTCAAGTCAGTAGATTAAAGATCGGGAATATAGAAAAAACGTTTAGGTATCATGATAACGAGAATAAAGCATCGCGTTTATCCGACTTTACATTATTCGGTTCCGGCGGTGACTCGTTATTGGGGACAGAAATTAAAGAGAGACTAAGTGAAATAATGACGCCTTCTTCTGACCTGGTGGAATGTAGAAAGGCGTTAGAGGAAGTTTTAGGGGAGATGCGGGCCGATGGTTCGCTTTCTTCCGAAAAAGATGAAGACTTTTTCTTGCAGGTTGTTATTTCAGGTTTCTGTAAGGACGGCACTTCCGGAGAGGTTAGATATGACGACTTCAAGACAGGGGTAAGATTCAAACGCTTCAATAATTTCCGGTATGACGGCACGATTATTGCTCCGTCTGCGGATCATTTAGAAGCGATTATAAAAAACACAAAATTTCCTCAAGCTGCACAAGGGCGAGAGCATGAGGCGGTAGTTAATTACCTCGCTACTGTTCACGCGACACTGGCGTATTTAGAGCCGGAAACAGTATCGACCAAATGTAACTATTACGGAATAATGAAAAACTTGCAAGATGGAACGCTTACCCATTTCGATGGCAGCGTCGATACGGAAGGATGGGTTAAAGAATAGTCATCGCCTTTTGGCGGTGGCTTCTTTTTTTGTATAGACGTGCATTAAATCGGAGTATAACGCATAAATCGACGTTGAAGCCGACGTCGATTCCGTGGAGGAAGTTTGTTCGTTACATAAGCTAACAAAAAGCGTTATTATTCCGCAAATATCGACTAATATAAAATTAAAAAACGAGGTGCCGCCATGAATCCGACAGTAACCGAAGTAATCGATTATCTCGAGAAACAACTTAAACGTAAATTAAAGCAAGAAGAGATCGAAGTTATTCTAACCGCGTTCTGCAAGTCTACTCAAGATACCGTGTAAGTCTTGCTCGCTCCTTCCGGTCCACTGCATTAACTCCTCTACTGTAGGCTCCCTATGTTTCGTATGCTTAACGTTTTGGATTATCTGTTTAACCTTCCGCTCTATATCGTTCATTTTCCGACAGCTCCGCTACTGTTTTTTATTCCATTATATGCGAAAGTGTGTTCGTTTATAAAGCGAAAAGTTTGCTCGAAGTTTGTCGAGTTTCTTCCTTATTATATACGCGGATAAATTGGACATGTTGCCGAGTAGCAATCGTAGAAAGAATTGTTTACGTTCATCTTAGCTATTGTAAAATTTGCTAAAATCCGTTAAGATAACGTTAAGGTACAGAAATAGGACGAGTCTAACGAATAAAAATGTAATTGCGAATGCTATAAAGCTTAATATAACGGTGAATTGCCGGTAGTGGGGACGCCACGTTCTGCGGGAATCTTTATGACGACTCAAAATCGTGTTCCTTCTGGAGTGTCGGTTCGACCCCGACCACCGGTACTTGAAATCTTTTATCTTTTATAATCGTCAATTACAGTGAATTACAGTAATATCAAGACTTCAACGTCTATCTACAGTATTGTAGGTAGGCGTTTTTTTGTGTTGTTTAGAGGTACTTTTTCTGTGAAATACAGTATTAAAATCGTGTGTACTAATCGTGTTCACTGATAAAGGTGGTGTTGTTTTAGTGGCTAGAAGGAAAAATTTATTAGATGAAAAAGAGTTAGCTGTTGTTAGGAAACCTAAAAATTCTTATGTAGAAACATTTAGTGAGGCTGTGAATTTATTTGTTAAGGATTGCGAGATTAGAAATTTACGACCTCATACTATTCAGTATTACTTAAATGAAATTAACGCTTATCAAAACAGTTTAAGAGAACAGGGTATTGATGTTGAAGTACTAAAGCCTATCAATGTAACAGAGGAACACATTAAAGAAACCGTTATTCTTCATATGAAAAATTATAGAGGTTTGAAAGTAGTAACAATAAATACACGTTTACGTGCTTTACGTTCTTTCTATAATTTCTTGCATAAGCAAAAACACATTCCTAAAAACCCAATGGAAAATATAAAGCTATTAAAAGATAGAAAGACGATAATCGCCACATTTTCTAAGGAACAGTTAAACAAACTGTTTAAGCAACCTGATTTAAGAACGTTCACTGGTGTTCGTGACTATACCATAATGATGTTAATGCTTGAAACAGGAATACGTGTTAATGAGTTAGCTGGTCTTTCATTAAATGATATACGTTGGGAAGATAACCTAATTTGTATTAGAAATGCTAAAAGCTACCGTGAACGGTTAGTACCAATACAAAAGACTATGAAGGAACAGCTAAAGAAGTATATTGCTGTTCGTGGATATGTTGAATGTGAGGCACTGTTTGTTTCTATTGATGGTGTAAGGTTAACCAAAAGAGGGATACAGCAGAGGATTACCATTTACGGAAGGTTAGCAAAGATAAAAGATGTTCGTTGTAGCTGTCACACGTTTAGACATACTTTTGCAAAACTCAGTGTACAGCATGGTGCAAACATATTTGAGTTACAAGCTATATTAGGTCATTCCAGTATGGAAATAGTTAAAACTTATGTAAATCTATTTGGTAATGATGTTAGGGAAAGTCATAAGAAGTTTTCACCTGTAAAGGTACTGGACAAGCCTATAGTTTAAAAAGGAGAGAACAAAATGAAACAGTTGCCCAACATAAATGAAATGACAACTATTGAGGCTATTCAATGGTACACAAAACAAGTTGCTGAGGTATTCAGTGTGAAAAATCGTGTAGCTGGAACGTATTCAGAGGAATATAAAGACGCTTTATTAAGCTGGAAACAAGATTTAAACAAAAAGGCATTAGCTGAAAGAGATAAGTTAAGAAATCAATTTTAAGATATAGAAAAGTTAATAGGAAACAAAAAGAGAACCCTATCCATTGTGTAAAAGTATTGGAGTACTTTTACGGATAAGATTCTCACAGCCTTGCATTTGCGACACATGGCTTACGATATATTGTAAGATATTTTACTTATTTTTTCAATTATACCATAGGTAAAAGCGTTTTACATTATCGGTTTTTGTTTCCCTATAAAAAATAAATAGGGAGAGTAGTAGAATGAAAAACATCTTTATATATTCAGAACAGTTTGAAGTAATGCAATCAATGAAAGCTATTACTAATAGCAGAAAAGAAAAAAACCTTATTAAGGTTGAGTTAATAACTGAAATTAAAAAAGCATATGGAGATACTTACTATAACTTAAAAGAAGGCACTAAGAAAGCATTAGACCGTATGGCATGGCATGGGGCAGAGAAAGGTTTTTTCTTTACGTCGGCTAAGTACCTAGCCAAGGAATATGGTATTAGTAAATCAACAATGGATAAGCATTTAAAGGTATTACGTGAAGCTGGTGTAATTGTTACAGCATATCGTAAAACGTCTAAACATAATGGTTTAGGGTGTCCTGTTCATTTTTTCACTAGTCATGTTTACTTCCAAAAGTGGAATGGTCTATTAGAATATCAGCTTTGTAATGATAATGATAAAACAAGTAGAGATGAAGTTACAGATAAAAGCGACAACACAGTAACACAAAATAATGAAAATTACATAGCTAATAAGGTATCTGATTACAATGCAGAAGTTGGGGAAAATGCTAATGTATCAACGGTTCGGGGCATAAAAATAGTTCCTACCATAGATTTACCTTATGATTACAATAAAAAAGATTTTAATAAACGTAGTAATATTGATGATAATATAGAACTAGATTACACATTTACTAGTGATAGAGTGCCTGAAAAGTTTGTACTAGCTGTTAAACCATTTTTTGATAAGGCTAAGGATATTGAGGAATTTTGGAAGTGTGTAAAGCTGGATACTATAAAGGTGCAACATATATTAAATCAAGAAACCATATTACATACGGCTATTACATCATTTAAACAGATGGTTAGACAATTCAAAAAAGGTAAGGTTAGAAACTGTTTCGGCTATTACACAAAGATTATCAAATCTAAGTTTGACGCTGTTATAGATGAGATTTTAACAACTGAGATACAGCAACATGTAAGTGAAAGTCTCACTACAGTTAAACAAGCCGTAACAACAGTAGGACAAGCTATAACACCAGCACCAGCAACAACGACAACCATAACAGTATCAACCGCTTTACCTTCTGAGGAGTACATAGTTACAGAAGAAGATAAGAAAAAAGGTGACTTACCATTTTAAAAAGGGGTGTAATAGCCCTGTATGATGTTTTAAGCTGTTTTGGGTGTAATACGTCTATTTAATCTTAAAATTAAATACAGAGGCTTATCGGGTGATTCTGTTTGGTTTGTAGCTAAAGATGTGTGCGACATTTTAGGAATTAGGAATAGCAGACAAGCGTTAAGTAGATTAGATGAGGATGAAAAATCAACCGTCATTTCAAATGACACTACAAGTAATAACCCTAACATACAGGTTATCAGTGAAAGTGGTCTTTATATGTTAATCATGGGTAGTCGTAAATTAGAGGCTAGAAAGTTTGCTAAATGGGTAACTAGTGAGGTGTTACCTTAATGTTCGGTTTTTGGTGGAAAAACTTACTAGCAGCTAGGGCTTATTATTCGTGTTTTGAGGGCATTATTTTAAAGTCAAATACATGTGTGATTTAGTTAGGCTGTAAGTACTGATTTATTAGGGGGCGTATTCACATAATCAGTGATTATATAATGGTGTGATTCGGTAGGTGCTGTAAACGTTGATTTAACGCTATCCTTTAGTGTAATAAGACACAGTGTGATTTAGTAGGGGTGTAAAGCCTTATTCTATGCGGTTTAAAGTCACACCTTTAGTAATTACTATAAAGTCAATAAAAGTCAAAGAAGGTCAGGGCACAGGCTATAAAGGAAAAGTTTTTATTTTCAGACAAATCTTAAACCCTTACAGCCACAAGGGATACAAAAAAGGGTTAAAATTACTTTTAAAAAACACCTGTAAAATGTGGGGTTTTTGTACCTATAGAAGTAGGGGAACTTAACTAACTGTAAATAACGCTAATAACTGTTATAACGTCAAAAGGTCAAAAGATTAAAACCTTCCTTACGGTGCTTACGCATATTACTAAAACCTAAACTAATACAAACTAAAAACATACTAACTATCAATAGTGACAAAAACGTTAGATAGTTCTTTAGAAAATATTACCGAGTGACGCAAGGAACGAAGGTAAGCGTAAGCAAGTAACGCTAATACAGTAATTAACAGTACATAAGTTTAAATATAATCCTGTCAGCAATAACAGTAATTATAGTTATATTAGTTATTAGATTAGTAACTTTAACATTCATTTTAGGAACTGGTACTAGTAATAGTATCGGATTTTTACATATAATACCTCTAAGCCTTACACCTTTAAAACGGTGTGAGGTTATTTTTTGTGTTATTCACTCTTGAAAATAAATATTCAATATTGACAACTGGTAATAGGTGGAGAAGGTAAACTATAGTCTTTTTTGTACCTAGAAATGATAAATTATTATTTTTTTATAATCTAACCTGTAAAAATAGGTGTGTTCTTAGACTTAAAGGTAGGGAAAAGTTAATAGCTTTTCCTCTTTATTCAATAGCGATTCTGTTCTGTGCTTAATTCTGTAAATAAGTCAACAAACTACACCTCATTAAAAAAGGTGTAGAGGGTATTTCATTATACTCTCTTTCTCCTGTGGAAACAGCCTTTAACCTTACGGTTCTAGGTTGTTTTTTATTTGAGGTATACCGATAAATTATCACTAAGTAAAGAGGTGTAAAAGATGGAAAGAAAGCCTATGTATGATGGGTTAATTAAACATAGAAAATTTGAAGCTGAGGAAATTAAACACCTGAGGCTATTAAGAAATAAATCACAAAGCGAGTTTGCAAGGTTAGCAGGGGTAGGGCAAAGCACATTAAGTGAAATTGAATCAGGAAAGTTACCTTTATCTGACTTAATGTACAGCAAACTTAACGAAGCACTACGCAGGTTAAGAATTAGTAACCATGAAATAGCTAGTTGCCGTAAGTTAATTGAATTCCGAAAGGCTAGAGGCTGGAAAGCGTAACAGCACCAGCTTTTATTATAAACAGGGGAGAGAGTACGAATGAATGTTATTTACAAGCTGAGAAAGCTAGTTAAAAAGATTGTTGAAACACATTCTAGTGAGGAAATTGAGTTAAAGATAGGTAAAGCTAATGAGAAAATTAACCAACTAGAAAAAGAACGTCAAACACTATTGAAAAAGTTTGATGTGGCTTTAAGGAAAAACGAGGCTGAACGTGCTGAGTATAGGAACATCTTAGAGGCACTAACAGAAGCACAGGACATTAAAAAAGAACTAATTGAACAACCAGTAAAAACAGGAGGAGAGAAATAAATGATTAAATTAGACAGAAGTAAATTAGATGAGGTTATTAAGAAAAATGAGGGTAAGTTATTTTCTAATCTGAAAGCTGTAATAAACGAATATAACAAAGAGGTAGATAGTTTCTACATTCGAAAAGAGGCTTTACAGGAACAGATTAACAAACTACAGGAACAGCATACACAGGCTTTAATTGATGCTGAAACGTATAAAGAAGACTTAGAAATGTATGTACAAACTAAGAAGCTAATGAAAGAGATTTCTAGTGAGATTGAAATTACAGAATCTATCTTAGAGGAAATGGCTAATGAGTTATCTGATATTAACTTGAAATACTACCCGAAAATGAAGGAAGCTAAGTTAAAAGATAATAAAGAAGCTACTCAGGTAATACAGGGTGAGGATTTAGATTTCATTATGAAACAGCTTAAATATGATGTTCTACAGGCTATTAAAGATATGTACGAATTTAAACAGTCTGAGGCTAAAGGATTACACCAAGCCGTTAACGAGGTAGTTAGTGATGAGGTTGTTAAAAAGACTCATACGTCTAGGTTATGGGCTGATAGGGTCGCTACACCTATTAACTTTCCAAGTGTACCTGTAGAGATTGACGCTTACGACTATAACAAGGCTATGAGTGGTAGCGTTACTATGGATAAGCCTAAAAAGAAGTAAATTGAAAATAAATATTCAAAAAAACAGGGGGTTTTAACTATGATGAACGATAAACAATATCAAGAGATTATTGAAAAGGTAAAAGCTGGGGATACGGAAGTATTAAAGGGATTACCTACTAACTTAAAAATGCGTGTAGCTTTAGATACTAATGATTACTCAGATAAGGCTGAAAAGTGGGATAGTCAGGACGTAGGAAACTCAATTAGTAAGTTGCTAAGTAATATTAAAAAATAACTGTAAAGTCATTCCCTAAAAAATGACATATATAAAGCACTTGCCTTAACTGGTGGGTGCTTTTTCTGTTTAAAAATACACTATGAGGTGAGTATATAATGTTAAATATTACAGCGATTAAGGAACAGTACCAGCTATCTGACTCACACGTTTCTTTATTAGTTCATGGTTTAGAAAAACAATCGAAAATAGGAAAATCTTTAACTGTTAAGGATTTAGAAGACATTGCAAAAGGTTCTAACGGTGTGCCTATTCATTGCAGTTATGAGGAAATAAATAACGGTGAATTACAGCAACAGGTAACAGTTACCACAGGTAAGCTAATTGAAATGATTGAGGATTTAGCTGATAAGAAGTTAGTAGAAGTAATTGAACTAAGTAACAGAAAACTTATTTTTGTTGTACCTAGCCTAATCAAATCCCTTTACGGTGTGTAGATGATGAGTAAATACGGTATTATCAATAAACAAACTGGTGAACTAGTACGAGATATTGATTTACAAACTGAGGCACAGCGTGAAGCCTATAAAAAGAAATTAGCTATTGAAGAAAAGAAAGAACAAGGACGATATAATCAGAAACATTTTACAGTGGCTTACATGAATAGTCTTAGTGAATTGGCTACTTTCTTAACTCAGGAAAAACTATCTAACAGTGATTATAAGACTTTAGGAAGGGTGCTTTATTTGATTACCTATACAGATTTTAAGACAAACGTTTTAACAACTAGCACTGGCGACAAGGGAACACCCTTAACTAAAACTGATATTTATAAGCTGGTAGGGCTGGATGATGCGAATAAACACAAAAGACAACGTAAGGAATTGATTGAGTTTATTGAACGATTCAATCTTATCTATAAGAGTAAAAAAGGTGAATTTGTTGTTAATCCTGAGTTTTTTAAAAAGGGAAAATCTACATTAAGTAACTTTGTAAAGGTCTATAGTAATTCGATTAGAGAAAGTAATATTAAACCTGATGATTTAGGCTTAATCTTTTTACTTATTCCCTTTATGGCTAGGAATAATTTTCTAGCTGTGAACCCTGAGGATGCTGAAAAGGACTTAGACTTAATTACTGTATCTGAGTTAAGTAAATTGCTTAACATTCCTGTTAAGACACTGAAAAGACGTATAGAACGCTTAGAGGTACTAGGTACAGCGTTTATTACTCGAATAGGATTTGGTAAGAATGTGCATCTAATGGTTAATCCTATCGTGTTCTATAGGCAGGATGGTAAGCCAAGTAAAGAAATAATTAAAATGTTTGAGTTAATGGAAAACAATAGACGAAAAAAATCAAAAAAGTAAGAGGCTGTACAGTAACTAATAACGCTGTACAGCTTTTTAATTACAAAAATAAGAGGAGAGGTGAAAGTTATGTTAAGCGATAAACAAAAACTAGTCGCAAGAATTTTAGTAGAAGAACCACATTTACAACGTCAACAGGTAGCTGATAAAGGCGGTGTAGCGGTCTCATCTATTTATAACTGGTTACGAAATGAGGAATTTCAAGCGTTTAAAAATGAACTAGCCTTAGAGGTTCATAAAGCACATGCTGACGAGGTGTTGCGTGTTTTGCGTGAACGTGCTTTAAGTAAAAAGGAAATTGCTAACCAAAGTAAGTACTACGAAATGTTACTAAAATCAATGGGCTTACTTACTGATAGGCGAGAAGTTACAGCCACTGTTAAACGTGAGAAATCAGAAGATGAGTTATTACGTGAATTAGACTCATTAGAGGATAACGAAGATTATCTTCAATAAGTAAGTAGATATAAAAAATTAAGGAAAATTAAAGGGTGTGTGTAAGCTGGTTCCTTATTCACTCACTAGGTTACTAGTAAACATTCAAAACATTTATATCTACAGGTTAAATCATCATAGTCGTGATTAGGTAACTGTTCTAACATTTACGGCATTCAGTAGGAGATTATTTCTATTGAGTGTCTCTTTTTTATGTCTGTCTTTATGGTTGAAAAAAACGAACGCTAGGGAATAGCAGCGAGTACTTTTTTCCACTAATAACCGAACGTTCTTTAATAAAAATGGGGGTCAAAAATGTACCATTTCTCTTAAAATGGGGGTCAAAAATGCACCGTGTGGATAAGTGGGTTCACGCTTAGAGGCTGTAAGTATGAGGGCTGTTTTGCCTAAAGAAATCCTTCTTATCTTATAGAGGGTATTACATTAAACATTACTATCAACGTTAAGAAAAACCAAGACCCCAGCTATAACATTACAAGGGATTTTCTAACGAAAACCCTTTCCATGTTACACGCTGTTTTATTAGCTAGTACCTAGAGAATTTAATCTAATAACTCTATCAATAAATAGTGTCGTAGCGGTAGCGGAGGCACACGGAGGGCTTTAGCCCGTAGTTAATAACGCTAATACCTTTTATAACTATTAAATCTAACTAACATTACAGGAGGAATTACAGTGACACAGAATAGAACAGTTAAAGACGTACAATTACTAACTAACGAACAATACCAGCAATTATTAGATAAGAAACATGAGGGGAAAATTAAACTAGTAGACAATTACTTAAACCTTAACGCAACAGTAGTACATCAGTGTGTAGACTGTTCAAAACATTTCTTTCATGTACCTAAGTATTTATTAAAAGATGAGTTTAGTAAGGGGTGGCATGTTTGTTATAAGAACCGTGCCTCACTTCCTGAAAAGTACCATAAAGTAAAAAATGTTAAGGCTAAAGAGACTAAGGTAGAACGATTATTACAGCTAGTGGAGATATTAAAGGTAACACCTGAGGCTACTAATAAACAGTTATCTCAGGCTATGAATTTAAGTCTTGATACGATTTATCAGTATAGAAAAGAGATAAGAGATAAGAAAATGTTATAGGGAAAAGGTTAAGGGATTAGGGATATGGGCTATTATTATAAGGGATGTTACTAAAATTTGGAGAGAAGGAAAGTGTTACCTTAATCGTGAAAATGCATTAAACTTAATTGGAAGTATTGCAACTAAAACGAATGAAGAGGGATTATCACTATGAAGAACAGAATCGCTAAAATTATCAGAGGGCTTGCTTGGTTACAAGCTGTATTAGGATTTGCAGTAGGCTTATACTTGGGTGGGTCAACTGCTTTATATTTCAATTGGGAGTTAGCAGTTTTATACTGGTTTCCGACATTTCTTGTAGCACTATTCTTCTTTTCAGTAGCTGAAGTTATCCACCTGTTACAGCGAATTGCAGACGGTGTAAATCCACAGTTAGCGAACGAGAAAAAGGTAGAAGCGGACAAAGAATAACGATTTCAAAAGGTTGTTAACTTTTAAAATTTCTAAGTGTAAGTTGGCAACCTTACTGTATAAAATCTATACGGTAATATCCTTTTTTATTTGTACTTACAGTAGTTGAAGTAAGTTAAGTTAGAGTATGTAAATTGAAAGTAAGTAACTGTAATAGGTGAGTTAGGGCGTTAATATTGACGTTAATTAACTGGTGAGTGACATTATAGTACTGTAGTGAACTGTAGTTATGCCCCTTTGTCGCCCCTCCTAGACAGTGCCATAAAATACCCCCAGTCTGATTATTAGTCACCAGTAACAGCCTCTAAACGCTTTTATATCAGTACTTACAGTTAATTAAGGGTAATGGTAAAGAACAGTTACAAACAGTGTAGAACTGGTTATTAGTTAAAGACGATAATCTATCACTTATTCCAATGTAAGAAATTAGATAAAAACTTACATTCGTTTCGCTGTAAATACTGGTGTTATACTAGTTTTAGTGTTAAACTACCTTTAGATGATAAAATCGTACATTCAAAACATTGATTTTATTGATGTTAAGGCGGATACATAAATTAAAGGTGGTTTTACACATGACAACGACTAACCATATTAAAGACGTTCAACCTATTAGAAGTAAACAGCAGTTAGATGATATGAAATGGTCATTAAAAAGGTTTTGCGGTGAACGTGATTATATACTATTCTTAATTGGTATTAACACTGGTTTACGTGTAGGGGATTTACTTAAATTAAAGATTAGTGATGTTAGGCGAAAAAAGAAATTAGTTATTCAGGAAGGTAAGACAAAAAAACCTAGAACGATTAACCTAACTAATATCTATGATGAGGTACAGGATTACATAAAGACTATAAACGGTTCTGAGTGGCTTTTTCCTAGTCGTAAGGGTGATAAGCCGATAACACCGACACAAGCGTATAGACAGCTTAATAAGGCTGGTGAAATGGCTGATATACCTGAGGGGATAGGAACACATACACTTAGAAAAACGTTTGGCTACTGGTTCTATAAACAGACTAAAGATGTAGCTAAGTTACAAAAGATATTGAATCATTCTCACCCTGATATAACGCTTAGATATATTGGTATAACTGATGAGGAAATAGAACAGGATTTAAACAGCTTTGTACTGTAAATAGAGGTAAGGAAACAGGGGCTAACATCTTAAAGGGTGTTAGCTTCTTTTTTTATAGGGGTGCACTTTTAAAATAGAGGGCAATAATTTTAATAGGGGTATCTTTTCTAAATTAGACACTGATTACAGCATTAACACCAGTACTAATATTAGGTAGGGTTATGTTATTGAATATATATTTTCAATAGTACAGGGCTACATATTTAGTACCTGTTTCTAGTGGCTATATTGACACTATATAGGCTTAATTAAATAGGGTAGGGGTGTGTTTAATGTGTTTAATGTTAGATAGAGACTATTGTTTAATATGAGGGCTTACAGGACGTTCTAACAGCTTATTTAAACAGTGGGCTAACAGCTACAGCTAACACACACTAACAGCTTTATTTTAATTTTGTTTTTTTAAAACTTTCTTTAACTGAAACACATACACTACACACACAGATTTAATTATCTTTAGTTACATAGTGGGATACAGTGAAGGGGGTATAGGGGGAAGCACCCCTCTTTATTCCCTCAGCTTGTACCTCTACCATTTATACAACAGATTTCTGTAACTCGGCAGGACTAACAGTTAATTACAGCCTCTACAGTCACCTCAGTATCTAAAACTAATACCCCCCTATTTCATTTTAGATATTGAATTTCCCTTTAAAAAATTTATAGTAGGGATTTTAAAACATTGAGTACATTATATTAGTTACATTAGTTACAGCCGTTACATTTATTTATAAGTTATTGTCTTGTCATTTTTCTAAAGTGAAGAACTTTTATAACGATTCTTTAAATATATAAACAAGTATATTTAAGGAGGGATAGAAAATGATAAGGCTAGTAATAGATATTATTCTAATCGTTATACAGATTGTCTTAATGTGTCTGTAGTCATTAGTTAGTTAGTTAGTTAGTTAGTTAGTTAAAAGGGGTGTACTTAATCTTAGTACATTCCTTTTTTATTCCCTATTTACACTATGTCGTAACTGTACAGTCATACAGTCGTTAACTAATTTTATCTAATATCACTATGTACAGTTTCAATATATCGTAATTTAATAGGAAAAGGACAAAAAAAAAGACCCACTAATAACTAACGTAAGTAGTAAAGTCACCAGTGGGTAAACAGTGGGTAAAAATATATATTGACACCTTATTTACAGTATGTACATTGTTGCTGTGGGCTATTCTGCTACATTTAACTTTTCTTAGTAGGGTAATTGTATTACTAATTGTAAAATAAAACCCCCTCTTTAAATCGCAGCTAGTACTTTTTTTATTTTAAATGTCCTTTTTCGGCTGGTTTCAGGTAGTACTGTCTTGTAAGACAAAAACACATTACTGGGGGCTATACACATGAACACACTAACAACACCAACTAAAGAACTAATCGAACAGGTTAAACAATTAGAGTATATAGAACAAATGTTGCTACATGATATGATTACTTATCAACATGAAACAGGATTATTATATAATTTAAACCATTTGAAATACTTTGTTTGTATGTTGAATGATGTTCTTGAGGATAGAGAGGAAGAAGGTGAACAAGCCGTTACTGAGGACTTTATAGTATTACCTTCTGAAATAATTGAGGATTTCACCTTATTCTATAAAGTGGCTAGGAACTTACATGATAGAGGCTTAATCAGGTTTAATAATGGTTTTAGTGCTAAGTTCTACAGCGTAAAAAGTGAGTTAGTAAATGATGAACTAATAGAGGTTTTAGAGGCTGAGTTATTTGAAGGGTAAACAGAACTAACAAGGGGTGTAACTGGTTAACGGTTATGCCTCTTTTTTTTTCTGTAACTGACCTAACTAGAAGAGATAGTAAATAATTAAAAAAAGCACCTATTTTAAGTGCTTTTCTCCTTCTGCATCTTCTGCATATTCCATTAACTTTATTATCTCTTCACCTAACATTTTATATGCTTTTCTAAAATCATTAACATTTATCTCCACTTTGCTATTAGGAGGAAGTTCTACACCATGGTCATATACACTCATAAAGGAACTACTTAAAAGCATCTCTTCTATTTTATATATAGAGTCTCTTATTTCATCAGGTAATATTGTGAGGTAACGATTTAAAAACATGGTGACTTCTTCACTTATTTCTTTTTTAATAATATGAACCAACTTCATGTAATGAACGTTTTTCTCTATAGGCTTATAGATATTACGATTATCTATAATATTTATTAGTATAGGCTTATTCGCAAAATCAGAATCAATATAATTATCTATGTTCTCAACTAATTCCCTAACATCCTTACTTTTCACCTCTAAATTAGACGGCTTTTTAGTTGTAATATGAACATATTTTAAAGCTAATTTAGTTACAAAAGTATTATATTTACGTTCAGATAGCTTTTTAAATCTATTCCATGTCTTTTCCTTTTCGTGTTGCTTCAGTATTTTATCTATTATATGTATTACTACAAATATTCCAATCACTTCTACTAATAGGCTAATTATTACGCCTTTATAAAAGTCTTCATTTACCCCAAAGAATGCCACTTGTAATAAAAATATTGAGATAAAACACAACAACAAAAGAACTCCTAGTTTCCTTTTCACTCTGTACACCCCCTAAGCAAAAATTGTATTTTTTGTAAAAGTATGTACCTATAATACTACAAATATATATATATCGTTGTTCAATCTAAAAAAACAATAGTAGAAAAAATGATAGTCCTTGTTATTTTTAGAAAAAAGTACTATAATTTAAATTATAATTAAATCGTGTGAACAGATTGCAAGTAACATACTACAATTACTGTAGAATTACTTAATATCACTGGTTTCAACGGTAATTAAAAGATAAGATTAGGATATATGACGACTCAAAATCGTGTTCCTTCTGGAGTGTCGGTTCGACCCCGACCACCGGTACTTGAAAGCTACTAATACCAAGACTTCAACGTTATGTTGAGGTCTTTTTTGTTGGCTCTATAATATTTGTTGGGGTTAAGAAACAAATATGAGCATAAAAAAACACGCAAACTTCCAATTCTTTTATACTTGAGTTGACTAGAAACAAGTAGAAAGAATGGAGTTGCGTGCATATGAATTTTACCATGAATTTTCCTGGGTTAAAAGATGTACTCATTACGAAAGTTGAAGAGGTTGGAGAGATCGTGCGTCTTTATGTGGAGATGGAGCGGAAAGTACACCGTTGTCCTAAATGTCAGAAGAGGACAAAAAAAGTTCATGATTATCGTATTCAAAAGATCAAACATTTAAAGTGGATTGAGAGGCAAACACAAATTTTTTATAAGAGACGCCGTTATGTTTGCGATTGTGGGAAAAGATTCTCTGAGAATAATTCGTTTGTAGAGCGATACCAACGTACTTCTATTGAGTGGAACCAGGCAGTTGCTATTCGAGCGATCAAAGGAAAAACGTTTAAAGAAACAGCTGAGAATTATGGAAGTTCTGCCACAACCATAGTTCGCCGGTTTGACCAAATTTCAGGCAGTGAAATTCGCCCTGTAGAGGAATTACCAGCTGTTATTGCGCTTGATGAATATAAAGGAGATACAAAGGAAGGGAAATACCAGCTGATTATAGCTGACGCAGTGACAAAAGAACCTTTAGATATTCTGCCCAATCGTTATAAGCGTACGATTAAAGATTATCTAAGAAGACATGGAAGTAAGGTCCAGATGGTGATTATGGATATGAGTCCATCCTTTAAAGCTGCTGTTCAAGAGGCTCTGGGAAGGCCAGTTATCATTGCAGACCGCTTCCACTTTTGTAGGTATATCTACTGGGCGCTAGATGGAGTAAGAAGAAGGGTACAAAAGGACTTTCATGCATATGACCACAAGAAGTGTAAGCGAATGAAACATGTATTCCACAAGGAAAAAAGCAGGCTTACAGAAGAAGAGCGTTGGTACTTGGATCGTTACTTAAAGATGTCAACAGAGCTTAAAAAGGCATATGAATTAAAGGAAGCCTATAAGGACTGGTTTAAACGTTCCAAAGAAACAGGCGCGACCCAAATGGAAAGAGTTAAAACGGAATTAAAAGCGATCTATAAATTAATTGAGAATTCAGGGATACCAGAAATGTGCAGGGCTATAAGTACCTTCAAAAATTGGCAGACGGAAATCCTAAATAGCTTTGCGTATGGCTATTCAAATGGATTTTTAGAAGGGATTAATAATTCCACAAAAGTGTTAAAGAGAAATGCATTTGGTTTTAGAAGCTATGAACGCTTTCGAGCAAAGATATTATTAACACATAAGTATAAAAGAATTGGGGTTCACATCGGTTAATGTTGATTTGTGGGGGAACGAGAAATTACCTTTCATTCGGTTGAAGGATGGTACCATCCTTCAACCGAATGAAAGGCCACCAAGCGTAGCGCGGTAGCCCTTCACCCCAACATTTGACGGAGAACCTTTTTGTGTTAGTGGTTTAGAAAACCCCTGGCTATGCCGGGGGTTCTAAAGAGCTTCTAGCGTGGTATTAAAAAAACCTCACTTCATGGTAGGATAAAGTTGGTTTCCCGACCACTTCATCTCACCATAGAAGGAGGTATGCCCTGTGAAGGACATGAATAGTTTAGCACACACAACATGGAATTGTAAGTATCACATAGTATTTGCTCCAAAATACAGAAGACAAATCATATATGGAAAATATAAAAAGAGCATTGGACAAATCATAAGAGATTTATGTGAACGAAAAGGTGTAATGATCCATGAAGCAAATGCTTGTCCGGATCACATCCATATGTTGGTAAGTATTCTCCAAAGTTAAGTGTATCTCAATTCATGGGTTACTTAAAAGGAAAGAGTAGTCTCATGATATTTGATCGACATGCCAATTTGAAGTATCGATATGGGAACAGGAAGTTCTGGTGTCGAGGTTTCTACGTTGATACAGTGGGCAGAAATAAAAAGCAAATACAAGAATACATTAGAAATCAGCTAAAAGAAGACTATATGGCTGACCAGTTAACATTGTTCGAAGATTATGACCCATTTACAGGTGAGAAAAATAAGAAGAAATAAAGAAATTCTTTAGAATTAGTGAGTGAATGTGGTGCAGGCGGGAAACTTTATCAGTGGGCCTTTAAGGCCAAGGCCGGTAAGAGAGGCTTTCAGCCGCAGAGCAAACCACCAGTTCACACTGGTGGTTTTGATTGTTCTCTTAACACGATCAAAATAATTAAAAATCGTATGCGTCGAATCGTGTGCTTAGGAGGTAATTATGAAAAGACGAAGAGAACTAACGGAAGAAGAATTACGGATAATTAAGAAGAAAATTAATGATGAAGAAGCATTTATGAAATTCTTTAGAGATTGTTATCTCAGAAATTTAAGACTAGCAACAATAAAGTACTATAAAAATGAGTTTCATGCTGCTAAGAAATGTATGAACAAACAGTTAGTTGATTGTGAACAAAACGATATTGAAGAATTAATTTTAAGCAGTAAAAAGATAATGAAAGTAACTACTATAAATACTCGATTACGTGCTTTACGATCGATATTTAACTATCTTTATAAGAACAGACTTCTAGATCAAAATCCTATGAAAAACATTAAGTTGCTGAGAGACAGACAAAAGACAATTGAGACTTTGGATAATAAGGAGATAGAACTTTTAATAAAGACAATTCGGAAACAGAAAAATTTTGTGGGTTTTCGTGATGAAACAATATTGCTTGTTTTTCTTGATACTGGAGTTAGATTAGCTGAGTTAGTTGGAATTGAAGTAGATTATATTAGAGGAAACAAGATCATTATTAGAAAAACGAAAAACTTGTTTGAAAGAGTTGTTTATCTTTCTGAAACTGCTCAAGAGCAACTAGAAAGATATATAAAGCTCAGAGGTAATATTGAAACTAAGAAACTGTTTATTAATCATGACGATCAGGAGCTTAAGCCTCATAGTATTCAAACAAGGTTTACGAAGTATGGCAAAGAATCAAATATAACTAAGAGAGTTAGTCCACATACTTTCAGACATACAATGGCAAAGCGTATGATAATGCAATACTAGGCAGGATTTACTTATATTCAGAAAAACCTTTGGAGGCACAAATCATGAGAGCACTAAAACAACTTGTTCGGTTAGTTGGGAGCAGGCCCTATCATGTTTGTTTCCTGTTGTTATTTTTGTCTCTTTGGCTTTTACACAAATCATGCCACTTCCCTTGCTGCCACGGGATGACTGGCTGCTCATCATCTGCCTTCTGATATCAGTGGTGGATGGTGTGTTCTGGACTTGAAACACGGGGTGAACTAAAGGTTATCACATTGTTCCACCTTATTGGGCTTGCTCTTGAACTTTTCAAGGTACATATGGGCTCCTGGTCTTATCCAGAGGAAGGATATTCCAAAATTTTTGGAGTGCCTTTGTATAGCGGATTCATGTACGTAAGGTAGTGAGTTATCTTTGCCAGGTGTGGAGGAGGAGGTTGAAGGTTGAAGGTTGAACTGGTAAGGTGGCCACCGTTTTTGATAGTGGTACCTCTTGCAGCTGCGATTTATTTGAACTTGTCATGATTGTCTTTTAGCCATCATGGGTCACATACGAGGTTGCTAGAGCTCGTTACCGTATGCCACTCGAGATTTCTTTTGCGCTCATTGGATTTTTTATCTGGATAGCTGAACATATCGAAACGTTCTTTGGAGCTTGGGAATATCCAAACCAAAACCGATGCATGGAGTCTCGTTCATTTAGGAAAGGTGAGTTCATGGCTCTTATTAGTGATTGTTAGCTTTCTTATAGTAGCGACGTTAAAGCAGATTAAGGGGGAAAATTCCACTAGGTTAGATACTAGTCCATTTTTTATAACTGTTAAGAACCTCCTTTTTAAAGTCGGATCCTTAGCGTAGTAGAATTTGAATTTTTTCAGGTTGAAGTTCTCTTAGTGACAGACATGTTATATGCCAAATAACCTTCCGTAAGGCTGCTTTTGAAAGGTTTTGTGCTATTTAGTTAGAGATAGCGTCTAAAAAGCAATACGCAACCTTTGCAGATTGCGTGAGCTTACTGCAAAGGATAATAAACGTTTCTTAAAATGTTAGAAGATCTAGTTCAGTTTAAACATGATACCTATTACTAAAAAATCAAGCATACATTTTTCTTCGCATAATGGATCATTGGAAAATCATTGCTCCTCTGACTTCTGATCTCTTGCCAGATGTAGTTTACTCTATACTTTCTTGTGTACGAAATCAGTTTTTTTACATCGATTGCTTTGCTTCCCAATACAGCATTTGAATAAATTTCTTCGTGTGAATTCGAATTTGCGAAGCACCCACTCCCCGGTGGTCCTGTAAATCCATCATTTTTTTTTGAACTTGAACAAAATCGAAAAACTTGGAACCGTAATGCTCAAACGTTGGATTCAAATAATCGGTAACTCCGAGGGAAGCGATGTGAGTGAGTGCCTGATGAATGGCTCGCCTGACTCTTTGTTCGGAAGATTTGATTTCTCGTTGAATATCCTCTGTTTTTGCTCTTGGTCCTAATCGTTTTTTAATGATGTTCTCGAAAATAGTCTTTAACGGAGGAAACGTATCCTCTGGTGTAGTTTTTTTCTCATGCTGATACAAATACTCGAGCATCTCCAATAAATCCTTGCTCCCACTTTCTCCAACGATCCCTAATTCAGAGAGTAGAAGTTTACCAGAATTACTGATCCTTTGGTCTTTATTTGGATTTTCATGCATCTTAGGGCTGCTTAACATGTTTAATGATTTTTGGAAATCATAAATCGATTTTTCCAGGCGTACGCGTTCCGTAACTTTTTGCAAAACACTTAGCACTTCCAAGCGATTAATCGGTTTTGTAATGTAATACTCAATTCCGAGAGAGTAAGCTTCACCAATTAACTCTTTTGCTTCTACTTGAGAGATCATAATAACCTTTACGTGAAAATCAGAGCCTAATGCACGGATGGTTTCAATGCCGTCACGAACGGGCATTAACAGGTCAATGAGTAAAATATCAACTTTTTTCCGTTCGAGTAAATTCATATCGATAAATGATCCATCATCACTTTCGCCTACTATTTCCCCTAAATCTCCGTCTTCTATAATTTCCGATAACATGGCGCGAACAGCCGTAGCATCATCAACAATAAAAAAGCGCATACGCATTATCCTTTCTGTACCAAATGTTCAATAGGGAGATCCATCACAAAAGTCGTTGTCTCATTGTCGGGGTGATTCTCGAGTGTAATCGTTCCCCCGATGCTTTCAATAACTTCTTTGACATAAGAGAGTCCTATTCCTGTTGAAGGTTTTCCAGACAGGTCGTACTTTGATGTAAAGCCATGTTCGAAAATGAATTCTTGCTTTTTTTTTGAAATACCGGGGCCATTGTCCGTAACGTGAAATTCAACTTTCTGACCACAGTGGTAAGCTGATAGGGTAACAATACCAGAATCTTTGATTGCTTCAACAGCATTTGAGACGAGATTATTGATTAACGATAGTAAAAGATATGTATGGTATTGAGGGTGATCCCCTTTTACATCAAGAAAAAACTTTATCTCTTTTCCGAGTAAACGGGCATATTTTTCGTTCGATTTAATGATGATCTTCCCGAGTTCTTCTATCCTCATAAAATCAGTGATGCTTTCACTCGAAATCAAATTTGATAGGCCGGCATAAATTCTTTGGTTATCCTTTTTTATTTCATGAACTTGGCCGGCAATGTTTAATGCGGATGTTGCTAGCCCTTGTTCTGAACTCGTCTTTAACTTTCGATATAACTCATAGCAAGTCTTTGTAATCTCTTCTGCATGCTTCATCGACTTGTTCAATTGAATCGTTTCTGCGTATAAGTTAGAGATTAACATGGACATATGTTCAATTCTTTTTTGCTGATGTTCTTTGGCTAGCTTTGCTTGACGGAAAATCAGGATGTTAAAAAAGCCAAGAACAAAGAAACTGCGAATAAAGGCAATTTCAATAATAAGGATGAATGTTGAAAAGGTTATCACATTACCTGACAGCGTGTACCTTAAGGAGATTTCTGCCATGCTTGCTCCGATTTCAAGAATGACACCAAAGAGTCCAACCAAAAACGGTCGATCATAGAAGCGATGCACTTTGATTACAGTAAACATAAAACCGTAAGTCACGTAATAAAAAAGAGCAGGAACATGCACCGTAAACGCTTCAACTGAGCTGATTTCATCTCCTTTAAACCCTATCAAGAAAACACGAAACATGACAACGGCCATTCCGACTAACAAACCGGATAACAACGGATAGAAGTTTCTTAACCATAGTAAAAAAAAGAAAAACACAGGCGTTCCAAAGCTAACTCGGAAATCTCCGTCAAAAGGATAAAATTTCAATTCCCCTGCTAAAGGTACGGCTATGAGCATGATCATAAAAATGAAACGTTTCTCTCTAACCATAATATACACGTCCTATATCTAATCTCGGTTTGATTCTGATCGTAAAATTAGAAAAAAAAGAATAGTTACGTTTTTTATTGTAAGTTTCTGTAGGTTTTAGTAGGGGGGCGCTTACAATCATATTAACCTAATTCAAAAAGGAGGACAACGATGAAAAACAATCTAGTAATTCAAATTTTTCTAGCGTTTATTATTGCAATTCTACTAGGCGCTATCGTAGGACCGGGGATTAAAGTTGTACAGCCACTTGGAGATTTGTTTTTACGATTAATTATGTTTGTCATTGTTCCATTAGTATTATCATCTTTAGTTGTCGGCGTTGCAAGTACCGGAGACTTAAAGAAGTTGGGACAATTGAGCATCAAGACGGTTGCTTATTATTTGTTGACTACAGCGATTGCCATTTCAATTGGACTCTTTATTGGAAGCGTTTTCTCCCCTGGGGAAGGATTAGACATTCCTATTTCAATGGAACAACAACAAGTGGAGTCAAAGGAAGCGCCAGGAATGATTGATACACTCCTAAACATCGTACCGAAAAACCCGGTCGCCAGCCTCGTTGAGGGGAATATGCTGCAAATTATCTTTTTTGCAATTTTTCTTGGATTAGGAATCACGATGCTAGGTGAGAGCGGAAAAACGGTTTATAGCTTTTTTGAACAACTGGCTGAGGTAATGTACAAGATTACGGGTATTGTGATGCGTTTTGCACCGATTGGTATATTTGGCTTAGTCGCTCCTACAGTCGGAGAATATGGTTTATCTGTGTTACTGCCGCTGCTGAAAGTCATACTTGCCTTAGCGATCGGTTGTTTTATTCATTCGATTATTGTTTATTCCATTAGTGTTAAAGTATTTGGAAAAATGAGCCCCTTGACGTTCTTTAAAGGCATTGCCCCTGCAATCTTTGTTGCTTTCAGTACCTCAAGCAGTGCTGGAACGCTCCCGGTAACGATTAAATGTTCCGAAGAGAATTTAAAAATACCGCGGCAGATTAGCAGTTTCGTTCTTCCTCTCGGGGCGACGATTAATATGAATGGGACGGCATTGTACCTGGGGGTTTGTGCATTGTTTGTTGCGCAGTTTTTCGGGGTGGATTTAACATTTACTCAGCAATTGACCATTGTATTAACGGCAACGCTTGCTTCGATCGGAACAGCGGGAGTGCCAAGTGCAGGCTTAATCATGTTAACAATGGTTATGACCTCAGTTGGGCTGCCGCTTGAAGGGATTGCTTTACTGGCCGGCGTTGACCGGATTCTCGATATGATGCGTACAACTGTAAACGTGATGGGAGATGCGGCAGCCGCTGTTGTAGTGAATGGCAGTGAAAAAGACGATGAAGATGACGCTCAAATGGATCAATCGTCCTATACAGCATAAATCTTGTTTGAAAAGGATTTAAATGAATAAAAGCGGTTTGTTTACTCGTGAAATTTGAAAAAACAAAGGACTTTTTTATACAGTTTGGTATTGTTTGGGTTTTATTGTCTCTATAACATAAAGTTTAAAATTTATCAAAGAAGGTGACCAAATGTCTTTTCGAGTGGAAAAAGATTCATTAGGCGAAAAAAAAATCCCTACTCAATCTTATTATGGTATACAAACATTACGAGCAGTTGAAAATTTTCCGATTACCGAAATCTCGATTCATAAAGAAATCATTTTTGCGTTAGCGGAAGTCAAGAAGGCTTCAGCGTTAGCGAATATCGAAATAGGAATGCTAAAGCCTTCAATTGGCACTAACATTGTTAAAGCAGCAGAGGAAATAAGTAATGGTCAACTGTCTGAAGAGTTTATTGTTGATAGCATCCAAGGGGGGGCCGGAACCTCTATTAATATGAATATGAATGAAGTCATTGCAAACCGAGCTCTTGAACTGATGGGAAGGTCAAAAGGTGAATACTTCTATTGTTCACCAAATACCCATGTAAACATGTCTCAGTCTACTAATGACACTGTACCAACAGCCGTAAAAATTGCCGCTTTTCAACTTACACAACAGCTTATCAAAACGCTGGAAAAATTGGTTGAAGGATTCAAACAAAAAGAAATAGAATTCGATGATGTGATTAAGATGGGAAGAACCCACTTACAAGATGCCGTGCCGATTCGATTAGGACAAGAATTTGGAGCTTACCGGAGTGTAATCGAGCGTGATCTCAAGCGAATTTCGCAGGCCGCTGAGGAGCTCCTTAGCATTAACATGGGAGCTACAGCAGTAGGTACCGGATTAAACGCCCAGGAAGACTATATTAAGAAGGTAACAGAACAATTAGGGAAACAATTAAATATCCCGTTATACTCTGCTTCGAATCTTATAGATAGTACTCAAAATACAGATGCTTATACAATCTTGTCAGCCACATTAAAAGTTAGTGCGGTTAACCTTTCAAAGATTTGTAATGACATACGTTTGATGGCTTCTGGTCCATTCACTGGCCTTAATGAACTTTCCTTGCAACCTCGCCAACCCGGCTCCTCGATTATGCCCGGAAAGGTGAATCCTGTTATGGCGGAAGTAGTAAACCAGACAGCCTTTCAAATTATTGGTAATGACCAAACGATTTGTATGGCTTCTGAAAGCGGTCAATTTGAACTAAATGTCATGGTTCCTGTATTATCTTTCAACCTGCTTCAATCCATTATAATATATAAAAAAGCCATTGATGTTTTTTACCGTTACCTCCTTTGTGATTTGAAAGCAAATAAGAAGGTGTGTCAAAGCTATGTGGATAAAAGCTTAGGGATTATTACGGCCTTAAACCCGTATATTGGGTATGAAACAGCCGCTCAACTAGTAAAAGAAGCCATTGCCAGTAAGAAAACCGTCGTTGAGATTTGTCTTGAACGAAGCTTGTTATCAAAGGAAGAACTAGAGGAAATTTTAAATCCATACGAGATGACCACTCCTGGAATAGCAGGCAACCGTTTTCTATTGAAGAACTAAAAAACATCCTCTCCCTTCGTTTATCGAATGGGGGAGGATGTTTGCCTAAAGCCTGGGGGGGCTTTTGTTTTTTCTGTGGCATGTCATCTTTATTATGGGGTTACCACTGATCTTCAGATAGGGCATGTCATGTTTGGAAGAAATGACACGATCCTGGATTATTGAGATGTTTATAAAAAAATTAGCACGGAATCATTATACTTTTATAATTTAGAAGTTTCGAGATGATGAGAGAAACTATTAAAACGATGCAAAACGTTCTCCAATAACTAATTTTAGTTAAGCAATAAGCGAATCTATTGTTGTCCGCAACGAATGTTTAATAGCGGTAAACAATGGTGATGCCTATTGCTTATTTTTTTGCTTATGGTTGTAAATTAATATTGGGTAATAGGTTATTTGATCTGCTCTTTATAGGGATGTTTTGTTTATGTCATATAATGTAACTTTAGTTGTCAGAAATAATAACGATATCTTTGGAATGTTTAAAATCAACTTGTTCAATTATTACATAGTAGGATCATTATTACCTTTTTATAATTAGATTTTTGAATGAGTGGCAGATATAAATTTTTGATTTTTATAATTAGTATGTTAGGAAACCTGACAGGATGGCTGAAATGCGAAAGAAACACTCGTATACTAACCACATTGAACAAATTAAATAATTTATTAGTTCTGAATTGGTTAAAAGGTACAAAGAGAAACACTTTGCAACTAGTAAACTATTTAATAAAAAATGGGGGAGAGAATATGTTAACAGCTAGTACGGGGTATCTGATTTTGCTATTTTTTGGAGTTTTTTTTACGAGTCTTACTATTATTATGCAGCGTCGTAGAAAGACGGAGATGACAGCTGAACAATTTAGTACGGCGGGAAGAAGCGTTGGTGTCGGTCTGGCGAGTGCTTCGATCATTGCGGCCTGGACTTGGGCAGCTACTCTGATGATGTCTTCATCAACAGGTTATCAATACGGAATAAGTGGACCTTATTGGTATGCAGCAGGAGCTTGTATTCAAGTATTATTGTTTGCGATTGTGGCGATTCATTTAAAAAGAAAAGCACCAAAAGCTCATACATTTTTGGAGTTCATTGGAAAACGTTTTGACAAGAAGAATCATAAACTTATGATGGTGTTTGCATTAATGACGAACATTATCGTTACAGCCATGGTTATCCTTGGTGGCGCGATTGCGTTAAACTCACTTACAGGAATGAACATTTATGTAGCAGCATTTTTAATTCCATTAACATTTACGATTTATACGATGATTGGTGGTTTAAAAGCCTCATTCATCGCTGACTACTTAAACACCGTTATGATTTTTGTTATTCTTACTATTTTTGCAACAGCAGTATATATGAAATTTGGAGTGACAACGGTTTATGAAGGGTTACGTACTTTACCAGAGTCTCAACAAATGTTAACAATGGCTTCAATTCCGGGTTTACTGTTCGGAATGATCAACATTATCGGGAACTTTGGTACGGTATTCGTTGACCAGTCATACTGGCAGCGTGCGATTGCAAGTAAGGACAGTGCAGCGTCAAAGGCTTATATTTATGGCGGGATAGCTTGGTTTTCCATTCCATTTGCCATTGCAACATTCTTAGGAGTTACAGCTGCAGGGCTAGGATTAAATATTGGAGACCCAGATGCTTCAGCACCACTAATGGCTGCTCACTTACTTGGTACAGTCGGATCCATTTTATTCTTAGTGATGTTATTTATGGCGGTTATGTCTACAGGAGCTGCAGAGCTGACAGCTATTACGAATATTATTGTTACAGATATTTACCGTAAATCGATCAACCCAACAGCGAGCAGTAAGCAAACATTAAAAGTATCGCGTATCGTTACACTAAGTTTCGGATTAGCGATGGGAGTTTTCTCAATTTTACTATTCAACATTGGAATTGGATTAGGATTTGTATATATGGCAATGGGGATCTTTGTAAGTGGTGCGGTTATTCCACTGACGCTTGGTTTACTTTGGAAACGTGCAACGAATGAAGGATGTTTCTACGGTGCTTTGTTAGGTATGATTTCTGGGGTATCGGTTTGGTTAACTTACGCTTATGTTACGTACGGTTCCATTAGTGTTGAGTCACTCGGCCAATTACATTCAATGCTATTTGGAAACATAACGGTCTTTTTAGTGAGTGGATTGATCTCGGTAGGCCATGCCTTAATGTCGAAAGAAGAGTTTGATTTTGAAGCGATGAAAGATCAATTTAAAAGCTTTGATGAAGAAAAAGAAGAGCTTAAAACGGTTCAAGAAAGGGAGGTTGTATAACTATGCAGGATAAACAGTTGATAAAAGACGCAAAGATGTGCACGCGCTGGGCATTGGGGTTAACATTTGTATTTATTATCGCATTCCCAGGAATTATGTTTTTAACAGGGTATAACTATAGCTTGCAGTTTTTTAAAGGGTGGACATATCTAGCTTTTGGCTGGTTAGTAACTGCAGGAGTATATATATCAATCCGTCCTTGGGTTGAATATTTCAAAGAAAAGAAAGAATCCGAGCAAGCCTAAATTTTCAGGAATTGAACAAAGTATGAACAAAGTAGCTAAGTCCTAGTGGTCCTTAGCTACTTTTCTATTGATTATAGTATAATGATTGTCAAATAGTAGAATAATGTAGCAATATTTGCAAAACCGCTATAAATGAGAAGAAAGGATGGTAGGGGATGAAACTAACGTCTCGTGAGATGGAGAAGCTAATGATTGTTGTCGCTGCCGATTTAGCACGTCGTCGTCAAAATAGGGGATTGAAGCTGAATTACCCGGAAGCAACGGCTATTATTACATATGAAGTATTAGAGGGAGCAAGAGATGGACAAACCGTCGCTCAGTTAATGCAGTATGGTACCACTATTTTAACAAGAGAAGATGTAATGGAAGGTGTTCCTGAAATGATTTCAGATATTCAAGTTGAAGCAACATTTCCTGATGGAACGAAGCTAGTTACTGTACATAATCCAATTCGATAATAGGAGGGGAGAAACATGATCCCAGGAGAGTACATATTAAAGAAAGACCCAATTATTTGTAATGAACAGAAAAAGCCAATTATGATTAAGGTGTTAAACCAAGGAGATCGTCCTGTTCAAATTGGATCTCATTTTCACTTTTATGAGGTGAATAATTTTTTGAAGTTTGATCGGGAAGAAACATTAGGAATGCATTTAAATATTCCAGCGGGCACAGCTGTCCGTTTTGAACCAGGCGATGAGAAGGAAGTTGAACTGGTTTCTTTCTCAGGAGAACAAAGGATATATGGCTTAAATAATCGAGTAAATGGATCAGTTAAGAAGGAGGGTAATGAATGAGTTTTCACATGTCAAGAAAGCAATATGCTGATATGTTTGGTCCGACAGTTGGAGATGCCATTCGTCTAGCTGACACAGAGCTGTTCATCGAAATTGAAAAGGATTATACGACGTATGGGGATGAAGTGAAGTTCGGTGGAGGTAAGGTCATTCGTGATGGAATGGGACAGCACCCCCTTGCGACAAGGGACGAAAGTGTCGACCTAGTGTTAACGAATGCGACAATTGTTGACTACACGGGAATTTATAAAGCAGATATTGGGATAAAGGATGGCTTTATCGCTGCGATTGGCAAAGCAGGAAATCCATTGCTCATGGATAATATCGATATTGTTGTCGGTGCTTCTACGGAAGTCATTGCCGCCGAAGGTCAGATTGTGACAGCTGGAGGAATAGATGCTCATGTGCACTTTATATGTCCACAACAAATTGAAACAGCCCTTCAATCAGGTTTGACAACGATGATCGGAGGAGGGACGGGTCCGGCAACAGGTTCGAAAGCAACAACTTGTACACCAGGGAAATGGAATATTCACCGCATGCTCGAAGCGGCAGAAGAATTCCCAATGAATCTAGGCTTCTTAGGGAAGGGAAATGCGTCCGGAAAGAAGGCGATCAGTGAACAAGTTGAAGCTGGAGCTGTCGGTCTGAAGCTTCACGAGGATTGGGGGACAACTGCAGCGGCGATTGATACATGCTTAACGGTAGCAGATGAGTACGATGTCCAAGTAGCCATTCATACAGACACATTAAATGAAGGTGGATTTGTCGAGGATACATTAGCAGCCATTAATGGACGTGTTATTCATACGTATCATACGGAAGGAGCAGGAGGAGGACACGCACCGGATATAATAAAAGCGGCCAGCTTTCCAAATATTTTACCTTCATCGACGAATCCAACTCGCCCTTTTACCATTAATACATTGGAAGAACATTTAGATATGTTAATGGTTTGTCATCATTTAGATCCAAGTGTTCCGGAGGATATTGCTTTTGCAGATTCGCGTATTCGTAAAGAAACGATTGCTGCAGAGGATATTCTACATGACTTAGGTGTGTTTAGTATGATCTCGTCAGATTCACAAGCGATGGGGCGTGTCGGCGAAGTAATCAGCCGCACTTGGCAGACAGCCGATAAAATGAAAAAACAACGTGGAAAGCTCAAGGGAGACGAAGGAGTAGGAGACAATAATCGAGTGAAACGTTATATTGCAAAATATACGATCAATCCTGCGATCGTCCACGGAATCTCTGACTATGTCGGTTCAATTGAAGTTGGCAAGTTTGCCGATTTAATTGTTTGGGATCCTGCGTTTTTCGGTGTGAAGCCAGATATTATTTTAAAAGGCGGTATAATCGCTCACAGTATTATGGGCGATCCAAATGCAAGTATTCCAACGCCGCAGCCGATATTGTATCGTCCAATGTTCGGTGCGAACGGAAAAGCCAAATACAAAGCAGCAATGACCTTTGTGTCAAAAGCGGCGTATGAAGCGGGAATTCAAGAAGAGCTTAGTCTGGAAAAAATCGTCAAGCCTATTTCAGGAGTTCGTAACTTAACGAAAAAATCGATGGTGTTAAACGGAGAAACGCCAGAGATTGAGGTTGATCCGCAAACGTATGAAGTAAAAGTTGACGGCGAATTAATTACGTGTGAACCATCAGACGTTGTTCCGATGGCACAGCGCTATTTCTTATTTTAAAGGTGGGGGAAGCATGATTATTGAAAGTATTGTGGGAAATGTTGCGACAATGGAGAAGAGAGCTCCACATGTGGAACGAGTGTATTTAGATAGCGATGATTTAGTGAAAAGGATTCAAAGAGTGACAACGGATCACGGCAATGAGATTGGCATTCGATTAAAAGAAAACCGTGAATTAATAGATGGTGATGTGTTGTATATGGATGAAAAAAACATGATTGTTGTCGCGGTCAAAGAAGATGATCTGTTAACGATCATGCCAACCTCGATTCAACAAATGGGGGAAATCGCTCACCAGCTTGGAAACCGGCACATGCCTGCTCAATTCGAAGGGGATGAAATGCTCGTCCAATACGATTACTTAGTAGAAGAGTTACTTCAGCAATTATCGATCCCACATAAAAGAGAAAAGCGAAAGGTCAAACAGGCATTTCGTCATATTGGACATAGTCATGACTAGGCTGTTGCCACTTTTACAATTAAGTGATTCCAATTTCCCTTCAGGAGCATTTTCGCATTCCTTTGGATTAGAGACCTATATTCAAGATCAGACGATTACAGATAAAAAAAGCTTTAGTCAAGCGATGTCTGTTTATATTCGCAAGCAGCTCACCTTTGTTGATGGTCTTGCTTGCAGACTTGCCTTTGAGGCACTGGAGCAAAAAGAATTTGACAAGTTTTTAGAGCTTGATCATCTATTATATGCTTCTAGTCTTGCTGAGGAAACAAGACTTGGAAATCAAAAAATTGGTGAACGGATGGCGAAGCTGTGTAATGAGCTTTATCCATCGTCCGTCCTTCAGCAATATTTGCAGCAAATAAAGGCAAAACAAGCATACGGTCATTCTGCTTTCGTATTTGCAGCAGTTGCCCATCACTTGGAAGTAACAAAAGAAACAGCCGTTAAAACGTACATGTTTACTGCTGTTTCCTCGTTAGTTCAAAATGCTGTTCGTGGTATTCCACTTGGACAGACAGATGGTCAGAAGATTTTAGTAGAAATACAGCCTCTAATAGACCAGGCAGTATCAAAAATTTTCACATTGGTAGAAGAGGATTTAGGTGCGATTAGTCCCGGGCTAGAAATAGCACAAATGCGGCATGAGCGCTTACACGTGCGCTTGTTTATGTCATAAAAATAAACCTAAGGAGAGGATACAAATGGAACCAGTAAGAATTGGAGTTGGAGGTCCTGTTGGAGCAGGAAAAACAATGCTTGTAGAAAAGATAACCCGTGCTTTGGACAATGAATTAAGCATGGCAGTCGTAACGAATGATATTTACACAAAGGAAGACGCTAAATTCCTGATGAAAAATGGTGTATTGCCAGAAGATCGTGTTGTTGGGGTAGAAACAGGTGGGTGCCCACATACAGCGATCCGCGAAGATGCTTCGATGAACTTTGCGGCCATTGATGAATTAAAAGAAAAGCACCCGGATCTAGAATTGATCTTTGTTGAAAGCGGCGGTGACAATCTAGCAGCTACGTTCAGCCCGGAATTAGTTGATTTTTCAATTTACATCATCGACGTTGCACAAGGAGAAAAGATCCCCCGTAAAGGCGGACAGGGGATGATTAAATCTGATTTATTTGTAATTAATAAAACAGATTTAGCTCCGTATGTAGGTGCAAGTCTAGAAGTTATGGAACGAGATACGCTTGCAGCACGTGGAAATAAGCCGTTTGTTTTTACGAATTTAAAGGATGGAACAGGTTTAGACGAAGTTGTAGATTGGATTAAAAAGCAAGCTCTTCTTATTGGTCTGGAATCATGAGTTATACCGGATTACTAGAGCTGACAGCCCAAAAAAAGGCTCTACGAACAATCCTTTCTGATTGCTATTATGAAGGAGCATTAAAGATTACACGTCCTGTTTATCTTGATGTGAATTCACCGGCTGTTTACCTCATTCATGTAGGAGGAGGATATGTAGACGGAGACCGGTATGTAACTAACATTTCTGTAGAAGATGGAGCGGAACTAGCAGTCACCACTCAATCACACACAAAGGTGTATAAGACACCGAATGAACCAGTTGTTCAAGTAACAAACATTACATTAGGAAAAGGAAGTGTTCTTGAATACTTGCCTGACCCGTTAATTGCTTATGAACAGGCACGGTTTATTCAGGAGACAACTGTCTCTATTGATGAGGATGCTAGTTTCTTTTACAGTGACATTATTACACCAGGCTGGGCGAAAGATGGAAGCCTCTTTCGATATGACTGGATTCGTTCTAAGTTGAAGATCTATAATAAAGAAAAGCTTGTTTTGTTTGATCATTTAATGTTGGAGCCAGACGCCGAAATGAACGGTATGCTGCAAATGGATGGCTATACGCATGTAGGAATGTTTCTGATCTTACATCATGCTGTAGACAAAAGATATATTGATCGTTTATATGAGCATTTGCAAGAAGATGATAGGAATTATGAACTATGCTTTGGATTGTCCGCTCTTCCAGGAAATGGAGTAATATTACGAATTCTTGCCCGAAGCACAGGTATCATTGAGAAATTGATTATTTCAGCACATGCTTTTGCTAGAAAACAGTTATTAAATAAGGAATATGCCCACTGGCGAAAGTATTAGTTTAATCTCTTTTGATAATAGGAAATGAATGATTCTAGTTTTGAAAATAGGTTACCTCTCTGACCAACAACGCAGGGAGGATTTTTCTATTGTACTTGTCACTTAATTCCAGAGTAATACGTTTAACTGCGCCTAATAATGTTCTGACATTGTCGATTTGCTATCTCTTTAACTTTGTTAGACGATATTATTCATGCAAAGCTTATATAGACTGTAACAGCAAACGTGATCCTTCTTTGGTTCATGTTTGCTTTTTTTTAACCAGTGAAAATTCCATTTATTGTTTCGGATAGTTTCTAGTTGGACATATTGGTTATTGAACGCCAAAAGGAGGGAATACATTGAAAGATGAAAACGAAGTAACAGGAACGAATGAAACGGAAGATACGTTAACAAATAGGCAGGGACATCCAGTGACGAACAATCAAAATGTTCGTACTGTAGGAAATCGTGGACCAACAACATTAGAAAATTATGATTTTTTAGAGAAAATAAGTCATTTTGATCGAGAGCGTGTTCCAGAGCGTGTTGTTCATGCTCGGGGTGCGGGAGCACATGGATATTTTGAATCATATGGTACGGTTGGCGATGAGCCAGTTTCAAAGTATACAAGAGCGAAAGTATTCCAAGAAAAAGGAAAGCAAACACCTGTATTTGTCCGCTTTTCTTCTGTTGTTCATGGTGGACATTCTCCTGAAACATTGCGTGATCCAAGAGGCTTTGCGGTAAAGTTTTATACAGAAGATGGAAACTGGGACTTAGTTGGTAATAACTTAAAGATCTTCTTTATTCGTGACCCTTTGAAGTTTCCAGATTTAGTACATGCATTTAAGCCAGATCCAGTAACGAATATTCAAGATGGTGAACGTATTTTCGATTTTGTCTCAAATACCCCTGAAGCAACCCATATGGTAACTTTCTTGTTTTCACCTTGGGGCATTCCAGCGAACTATCGTATGATGCAAGGTTCTGGGGTAAATACATATAAATGGGTGAACAAAGAGGGAGAAGGATTTCTTGTAAAATACCATTGGGAACCTAAACAAGGCATTAAAAATTTAACGCAGGAAGAAGCAGACGAGATTCAATCCAAGAACTTTAACCATGCAACACAAGATTTATATGAAGCGATTGAAAATGGAGATTATCCTGAGTGGGAGCTTTTTGTCCAAATTTTAAGTGATGATGATCATCCTGAGCTTGATTATGATCCACTTGATCCTACGAAGCTTTGGTACAAAGAAGATGTTCCTTGGCAGGCAGTAGGTAAGATGGTGCTTAATAAAAATCTGGAAAATTATTATGCAGAAGTAGAGCAAGCTGCATTTGGGACTGGTGTTCTTGTAGATGGGCTTGATTTCTCTGATGATAAACTTTTACAAGGAAGAACGTTCTCTTATTCGGATACTCAACGTTATCGTGTAGGAACAAACTATTTGCAACTTCCAATTAACTCACCGAAGAAGCATGTGGCGACAAATCAACGTGATGGCCAAATGGAATATAAAGTGGACCAAGGGAAAAATCAAAATCCTCACGTAAATTATGAACCTTCCACAATTGGTGGCTTAAAAGAAGCAGAAAATCCAGGGAAGGAACATACCCCTTATGTAGAAGGGGAATTAAAAAGGGAAACGATTGACCGTACTAATAATTTTGGACAAGCTGGAGAGACGTACAGAAGACTCTCTGACTTTGAACGTGATGACCTTATTAAAAACTTAGTAAATACATTAGCTCCATGTAGAAAGGAAATTCGTGATCAAATGATCGAGAATTTCACACAAGCTGATCCTGATTATGGAAAGAGAGTCGCTGACGGGATTGAAGCGAAGATGAAAGGGATGGAAACAGCCGAGTCTGGTCCAATTGGCACAACCAAAACAGAACAAGCCGTTCAAGATGCGCAAGATAAAAGCCATCCATCGGATCCTTATTAAGAAAAATAAAGAAAATAGAGTCAGACCCCTCTTTAGTGTAGTAAAGAGGGGTCTGACCCCTTTTTTAAGAAAAGCTGCTGCGCGCCTTTCTTATGTACCTGGTACTGGGTTGTTTGCCTTTGCTTTGTAAATTCGATATAAAACAAAAGCGAAGATCGATAGTGCAATTCCTAGCATATAAGGCAAGCCGATTGTTACGGTGAAGAGCCAGCCGCCAAGCGGTGGGCCGATAATTCGGCCAAGAGAGTCAAATGAAGACAAAAGGCCTGTCGTACGACCATAGCCTGTTGGAGAGGCCTTTGTCAGTAATGAAGAAACACTTGGACGTATTAAACCATTTCCTACACCAAACACGGTCAAAAAAATAGCAGCAGTTAGAAAGCTATCAATAAATAAAATAAGACCGAAGCCGATTGCTGAAATAATAATGCCAATTTGTATAACCGATCCTTCTCCGTATTTCTTCGTTAGTCTTCCAACTAGGCCTCCTTGAACCAGTGCACCTGCTAACCCCATGATCATAAAGATATATCCTAACTCCACTGCTCCTAAATTTGCTCTTTCATAAGCAAAGTAAGCAAAAGTTGCTTCAAGTCCAGCTAGTGACAAAGAGACAAACCATTGCAAAATAAACAGAATGGAAACAGGCCCTTTCAAGGCTGCCCGTAACGGAGTTCTTTCACGTAATTGTTTGTTACGCTGCTCTTGTGTTAATGATTCTTTTAAAACGATGAATACGAACAGAAATGTAATGATCGATAAAGAACCGGCTAAATAAAACGGAACACTTAAATTCGTTTGCGAGAAGACGCCACCAATGGCAGGTCCAAAAATAAATCCTAGACCGATAGAAGCACCTATGATTCCCATTCCTTTCCCACGGTCGTCCTCTGATGTAATATCGGCAACATAAGCCATAACTGTAGGCATATTGGCAGCAGAGAAGAACCCTCCAATAATTCTTGCTGCAAAAAGCATCCAAAGAGTAGATGATACAGCTAATAAGAAAAAGGAAAGAGCCAGGCCGAAAATGCCAATCATGATCACGGGTTTTCGACCAATTTGGTCTGAGACTCGTCCCCACATTGGCGCAAATAGAAGTTGCATAAATGAATAAACAGCCATTAACAAACCTAATTGTGTAGGAGTAGCTCCTATTTCCTCAGCATAGAAAGGCATTACAGGAATAATAATTCCAAAGCCGACCATGACAAGAAACATAACTGCAAATAGAACAGGTAAAGCTTTCTTTTTTTCCAAAATGTATGTTCACTCCAGTACTAGCTAGTTTTTTTCTCGGCTTAAGTATAATAGCTTGTCTTACTTATATGTAAAAAAGCTGTAAAGGTCTATTATACAATGCTTTTTATTGTTCTTTCTAGTCGAACTTCGTTACAATTTGAAGAGCAGAACAAGTGCATGCTCTTTTAGATGCTTGTGATGAGTATCACAGTTTCAGCAGTTTAAAAGTGGTACTTTTAATTTACTTGTTTAGTATAACATCACAATAACATATGATTCCGTATTAGGGATTCTGCGTAACGAAGGAAGCAGGTTATAGCAGAAAAATGTCAGCCCCCTCTTTAGTTTACTAAAGAGGGGGCTGACCCCCGGAACTTATTTCCCGGAGATGTAATCGCCGTTTTTACCGCCTGTTTTGCTTAGGAGGAAGGTGTCTTTTATAATCATGCTTTTATCTACTGCTTTACACATATCATAGAAAGTTAATGCTGCTGCTGATACAGCTGTTAATGCTTCCATTTCAACACCGGTATTTCCTTTACATGAGACTTCGGCTTGGATGATTAATTCATATCCATCTGTTGCTTCCTTGTATTCAAACTGGAAATCAACTCCTGAAATTTGGATAGGATGGCACATAGGGATAATGTCAGGTGTTTTTTTCGCTGCCATAATTCCAGCAATTTGTGCAACTTGAAGAGGATCTCCTTTTTTTATTTGCGCATTTTGAATGGCTTCATATAGTTCTTTTTTTAGAAGGATTGTACTTTGGGCTACAGCGGTTCGTTTTGTTTGGTCTTTTTTAGAAATATCAACCATCTTCGGACGGCCTTTCTCATTCCAGTGTGAAAATTCACTCATACTTTTGCACTCCTTGTCTTTTGTCTATTTTCCATTCACTTTCATAGTTAATATTCGTAAATTCTCGTTTAGAACTAGGGAAGTGTATATAGTTTACTTTTGCTTTTTGCAGCAATGGTTGCATACTTTTTCGGTTATTATCAATTAGCTCTTCTGCCAAAGGCAAACATCGACGATGATACATGGCAATCAGAGGCTGTTTCTTGTCTCCTGTAACTGGAACGATTGCATCATAAGATGAGCCGATTGCATAATTCAGTAATGAATTGATGATATTTTTAGAGATAAAAGGGATGTCTGCAGCTAGTACAACATACCAATCAACATCTTGAATGGACTGCATGGCAAAGGTCAACGCATATAATGGACCGTTATGCTGCTTTTTCTCAATAAGTAATGTAGCATTAGTTACATCGAATTGCTTAGAAAGAGACGTATTCGTAATGATATAAACCGAATCAACGCCACTAGTTATTAGGGCATTTATACTGTGTTGATAAAAAGGAAGGCCGTTATAACGTTCAAACATTTTCGGCTTTCCGTAGCGTGAAGATTGTCCACCAGCTAGGACTACACCTGCTCCCCTCATTTCTTTACCAATTCTTCAGCAAAATGAGGCATAGTCGGTAAAATTAATTTTTCCATAGCTAGTTTTACAGCGTTTGTCGACCCGGGCAAGGCATAAATAGCTGTAGATTGTTTGCTTCCAGCAACAGCTCTACTAAATAAGGCTTTTGGCCCGATTTCTTCATAGCTTAACATTCGGAATAATTCACCGAACCCGTCCATCTGCTTATCTAAAATCTGAGAGACGGCTTCATATGTAACATCTCGTGGAGAAAAACCAGTGCCACCGTTTAGTATAATTGCTTGAATATCAGTATTTTCGGTCCACGTTTTTACAACATCTTGAATCATAAGGAGTTCATCTTTTACGATTTGATACTCAATAATTGTATGATTTTCAGATTGTAAAAGCGATTGAATGGTTTGACCACTGCGATCATCCTCTTTACTTCGCGTGTCTGAAATCGTTAAGATAGCAACATTTATACTTTTGGAAGTATTTATATTATGCATAAAGTCATTCACCTTCCTTTTTTATGTTAGAATGATTTATTATACCTTAATTAATAGTAACAGCTTTTTTGGAATCAACCAATAATTCGCCGATAATGGATGAGGAAAAAGGGAGGAATAGACATGGAAATCAAACACGTTAGCGATAAATACTTGCGCCCATTACAAGATTTGCGTATATCAATTATGGACAAGTGTAATTTCCGCTGTTCCTACTGTATGCCGCAAGAAGTATTCGGCGAGGATTATGTGTTTATGAGAGAAGAAGAATTGCTCTCATTTGATGAAATTGAGCGATTGGTTTTACAGTTCACCAAGTTAGGAGTTAAGAAACTTCGCTTAACAGGCGGAGAACCATTACTTCGAAAAAATGTACCTAACTTAATTAAGAGACTATCAATAATTTCGGGGATTGAGGATATCGCCTTAACTACAAACGGAGTCCATTTAGTGAAACAAGCGAAATCGCTAAAAGAAGCAGGCCTGATGCGTGTGAACGTCAGCTTAGATGCACTTACAACGGAAATCTTTCAAAAAATGAATGGGAGAAAAGTGACGTCAGCAGTCGTCTTAAAAGGAATTGATGCAGCATTAGAAGCCGGGCTTCAAGTGAAAATTAACATGGTTGTAAAAAAAGGCGTCAATGAAGGGGAAGTTATTAGATTAGCTCGTTACTGTAAAGATAGAAATATCCCGTTACGCTTTATTGAATTTATGGATGTCGGCCAAACAAATGGCTGGGATTTCTCTCAAGTTGTAACGAAAAAGGAATTACTAGAAAAAGTTTCAACGATTGCTCCACTAGAAGAAGTGGAAAGAGACTATCTAGGTGAAGTCGCAACGAGATATCGATATAAAGGGACAGACACTGAGATTGGAATTATTTCGTCTGTTTCAGATACCTTTTGTGGAAATTGTACGCGTGCCAGAGTTTCAGCAGATGGAAAGCTATATACTTGCTTATTTGCTGAGGGTGGATATGACTTACGCTCCCTTATTCGAACAGGTGCTTCAGACAGAGAAATAGAGTCAAGAATAACGGAAATTTGGCGGTCTCGTACAGATAAATATTCAGAAGATCGAACGGAAGAAACAGTGAAAAACCGAAAGAAAATTGAAATGTCCTATATTGGTGGGTAGAATAGTGCAAGGGGATTCCCCTTGCATTTTTATATGATGTTTGGAATGATAAATATAGTATTTTCTAAATATTTAAAACGGAGTGAGTGCTGTGGTAGAAAAGCGAAAGCCGATCCAAGTTGAAGAAGCAGTAAAAAGAGTAATGGAACAAGATGTGAACCCAAGTTCTGAAACGGTTAACATAGAAGACAGTTATGGAAGGTTTTTGGCAGAAGATTTACTAGCGTCTCACGATGTACCAGCGTTCGATCGTTCTCCGTATGATGGGTTTGCTATTCGATCTGAAGATACGAACGAAGCGAATTCGGGCAACCCAATTGAATTTGATGTTGTTGGGGAAATTGGTGCAGGGTATGTCTTTGAAGGGGAAGTCAAACCATTTCAAGTTGTGAGGATTATGACAGGGGCTCCGATTCCAAAGGGCTGCGACGCTGTTGTTATGCTTGAATTAACAAAAGAAATTAGCGAAAAAAGAATATTAATCAAACGTTTGTTTAAAAAAGGAGATAATATCTCTTATCAAGGGGAAGACACAAAAAAGGGAACAGTGTTAGTAAAAAAGGGCACGCAAATTAATCCAGGTATAGTTGCTTTACTTGCAACGTTTGGTTATCATCAAGTCGCTGTTGCAAAAAAGCCAGTTATCGGTGTGATCGCAACAGGAAGTGAACTACTTAACGTTAATGAACCACTTGCTCCAGGGAAAATTAGGAACTCAAATGCATATATGATTATGGCCCAAATTGAGAGAGCGGGTGGACAAGCCGTTTATTTCGGGAAATTAAACGATGATTTTGACGCTTGTTTAACTGCAACGAAAGAAGCTCTGTCAAAAGTCGATATGTTAATTACAACAGGTGGCGTCTCTGTAGGAGATTATGATTATGTACCAGCAATTTTAAAGGAGTTAGGAGCTACCGTTCTCTTTAATAAAGTAGCGATGAGGCCAGGAAGTGTGACAACCGTTGCAAGTGTTGGTGGAAAAATGGTGTATGGGTTATCTGGGAATCCTTCAGCTTGTTATGTTGGATTTGAGTTATTTGTCCGTCCAATGTTACGAAGAGCGTTATATAATACATATCCACATCTTCAAAAAGTGAAAGCTACTTTAGGAACTGATTTTACAAAACCCAATCCTTTTATGAGGCTGGTTCGAGCAAAAATAGATTTTATCGAAGGGAAATTAGTTGCTTCTCCTTCTGGCGTTGATAAATCGGGTATCGTAAGCTCATTAGGTGGAGCTGATTGCTTGTTGCTTTTACCTGGAGGAACAAGAGGATATGAAAAAGGGATGTCAGTTGATGTATTGTTACTTGAGGATCATCAAGGGAGTGAATGGCCTTGGAACAATATTGTCCCATCTTACAGGTAGTTGGCTATCAAAATAGCGGGAAAACAACCTTAATGGAAGCACTTATTAAAAGGTGCAGTGAATCGGGACTAAGGGTAGCAACCATTAAGCACCATGGTCATGCAAGTCCGCAAAGAAATGAGAGTAATCTGAAGGATAGTGAGCGTCATCAAGAGGCAGGAGCTGAAATTACCGCAGTTGAAGGGGGAGGCTCTTTACAGATTCATATAAAGAATCAAACATGGTCTTTAGAGAAAATGGTGAAATTATACGAAAGCTTTTCGCCTGATATTTTATTGGTAGAAGGTTTTAAAAAAGAGCACTATCCAAAGGTTGTTATCCTTCGTAGTGAAAAGGATGTTGATTTGTTACAAGCAAGCAATATAGTCTGTGCGATTACATGGAAGCCCCTACGAAATTATCAACAAGAATTTCCAATCTTTCACGTTGATGATACGTCAAAATCTATAGAATATATTTTACAGAAATTGAGTGATAAACATGAGTCAACTATTTGATATCATAGATACGCCTTTATCCATTGAAGAAGTAGTGGCTAAGGTGACTAGAAGAGAATGCGGGGCCATTGCAACGTTTATTGGAACAGTAAGAGAGTTAACACATGGAAAACGAACGTTAAAGTTAGAATATCAAGCTTATAAACCGATGGCGGTAAAAATGCTAGAACAAATTGGCCAAGAAGTTCGTGTTAAATGGCCTGGGTCAACGATTGCAATTACACACCGTGTAGGGACATTGGATATATCCGAGATTGCTGTTATTATAGCTGTTTCCACTCCTCACCGTAAAGCAGCTTACGAAGCAAATGAATATGCTATGGAGCGGATCAAGCAAATTGTCCCAATATGGAAGAAAGAGTTTTGGGAGGATGGTACAAAATGGGTTGGCGATCAACTAGAACAGACGGCTTACCCCGAAGGGAAACCCAGTATTAAGGGGGAAGAAAATGATTAAAGTCTTATTATTTGCTGAACTTCAAGAAGAAGCAGGTACAGATCAAGTTGAGGTTGATAAAGCTGGTGTAACGGTAAATGAAGTCAAGTCTTGGTTACAAAAACAGTATAATTTAACCTCACTTGAAAATACGATGATTGCGATAAACGAAAGCTATGCGGATGAAGACGAAGTAGTAAAAGATGGAGATGTGATTGCTTTTATTCCTCCTGTCAGTGGAGGTTGAAGCATAGAGACCCCCCCTGATCGCTATAAATCAGGGGGTTTTTTCTATGCTTTTAGTAAAGTAGCAATCGCTTCATTGCGAGTAAGCTGTTCTTCTTTTTCAGCTAGATCATACTTCTTTAACAAATGAAATAATTCGTTTAACTGAATTTGCGTTGGATTCGCAGCAAGAAACGTTTGACATTCTATAAAAAGCTCAGCAGGCAAAAAAGATTTTTGGGAATCTAACTTAGAAAGAACATCTTCTAAAGGGTGATCTAATTTACAAGAACTCATACAATCCCTCCTTCCTTTAGTTTACCTTATTTTCAAGGATAATGCGTTCTGGGTGTGAGTAAATATTAAAGGATGACCCTCTAATAAATCCAACAGCTGTTATATTTAAGTCTTCTGCAAGTTGTATTGCTAAATCGGTAGGAGCTGACTTTGATAAGACAATACCGACCCCGATTTTAGCGGCTTTTGTTAATATTTCTGATGAAATACGACCACTAAATACTAGGATTTTGTCTCTAACAGAGATTCCATTTAGCAGTGAATATCCATATAGTTTATCGAGTGCGTTATGCCTCCCTATATCTGAGCGACTAATAATGAGTTCATTGGCCGTACAAAGAGCGGCATTATGAACGCCACCCGTAGTTTTAAAAACAACACTAGCATCATGCATTTTCTTCATTAGATCAATACATTGTTTAGCTGTAACCATTGTAGATGTCATCGATGTTTTTGCTGTGCGAACATCATTTTGAAAATAAAATTGCCTGCTTTTTCCGCAACAGGAACCGATAAATCGCTTAGAGAAATACTGCTGGTTCCGAACTTCATTAGCATGTAAATGGACGTAGGCAAAACCACGGTCATGATCAATAGTAAGTTCCTTAACTTCTTTTTTGAAGCGAATAACCCCTTCTGATGCTAAAAAACCAATGACCATTTCTTCAAAATCTCTTGGACTACAAACCATTGTAGCAAATTCTTCATTATTTATATAAATAGTCAAAGGGAACTCGATTACAATATCATCTTCTAACTTAGAGAAATGATGATTATTATACTTGATAATGGATCTATTTGAACTTAGTGAATCAGTCAAGCCAATTCCCCCTTTTTATATTAGAAAAGCAGTAATGTATCAAATATAAACACATTCTCTTATAACTGACAAGACTCTTAATAGAAAAACGAACATAAAAGCTATAAATGTACAATATAAATATATTGAATTTTTTTTGAAAACAAGGTATGATTTATTTACATTCATAAATCTGTAACATTTAATGATCGAGATAGCGATCCTGTCTTCGATATTAAGTGAGAAGTTGTTGTAAGCGATTACTATTGGTGTAAAGTAGCGAAACCTGCTTGAAACTAATCGTCGTGCTTTTTTAGGGAATCTTTTTTCCTTTAATAAGTTACGTCGATTTTTTTATGTTCTAGGAAGAAAAGGAGTGAACAAAATGGGAGAAGCGAAAGGGAAATTAAAGAATCGTTGGTTGATTGCATTAGCTGCCGTTGGGATTCATATTTCAATAGGTTCAGTTTATGCGTGGAGTGTTTTCACGAACCCAATTAGGGATCAACTAGGCTGGGATTTAAGTGCAGTCTCTTTAACGTTTAGTATAGCGATTGTATTTTTAGGTTTATCTGCAGCCTTTATGGGGCATTTTGTTGAGAAATATGGCCCGAGAAAGTCAGGTTTAGTGGCAGCAACATTCTTTGGTATTGGATTAGTTGGTGCAGGATTTGCTATAAATTTAGAGTCTATTGGACTTTTGTATTTCACATACGGAGCACTCGGTGGAATTGGTCTTGGTGTTGGTTACATTACACCTGTATCAACTCTAGTAAAATGGTTTCCAGACCGTCGTGGGTTAGCAACAGGACTTGCGATTATGGGTTTTGGTTTTTCAGCTATGATTGCTAGCCCAATTATGGCAAATTTAATCGATTCAGTCGGGATTGCTAATACATTTTTCTCTTTAGGTATTATTTATTTTGTCATCATGCTAGCTTCAGCTCTTTACATTGAAAGGCCGCCTGAAGGCTATATGGCAGAAGTACAAAATAACGGTAAAAGAGTTAAATCAGATCTTTCACAATTAACAGCAAACGAAGCAGTGAAAACAAGAAGGTTTTGGTATTTATGGGTGATGTTATTTATTAACGTAACTTGCGGAATTGCCATTTTATCTGTTGCCTCACCTATGGCTCAAGAAATAGCTGGCCTCTCAGCCGCTGCGGCAGCCACGATGGTCGGTGTAATGGGGGTATTTAATGGTTTAGGACGTATTGGTTGGGCATCTGTATCAGACTACTTAGGCCGTGCAAATGTCTATACAGCATTCTTTATCATCCAGATTGTAACGTTCTTTGCTCTACCTAGTATTACACATGCAATTTTATTCCAAGCAGTATTGTTCTTAATTCTTACTTGTTATGGTGGTGGATTTGCAGCTATCCCAGCCTATATTGGAGATCTATTTGGGACAAAGCAACTTGGTGCAATTCACGGATATATTTTAACGGCATGGGCATTAGCTGGACTCGTTGGACCCATTCTAGCATCTTGGATTCGGGAAACAACTGATAGTTATGCGGGTACTCTTTATATTTTTGGATTTATGTTTATTGCGGCATTGATTGTTTCTATAGTGATCCGTATTGATATTAAGCAATTAAAAGAAAAGAACGAAGTAAGGAATTTAGCTAGTTAACCTATTTGACATTTAAAGTTACTCGAACTACTCTTTTAGTAAGTAAAAGAAAATGAGGGTACAGGAAATGAACAAATACGAAGCGGAATTTAGTAATTTAGTACGTTCCTTCCGAAAGAAGCATATGGGTAAAGGACCAAGCAAAATAAGTACAACATTTTGCAAAAAATGGGCGATATGTGAAATGGAAGGGAACCTTTCGCCTGTTGAGAAGTTTATCGCAACAGCAGATGAAGGAAAGCAAATGTTACGGGCTGCACGAACAGAAATGGTCAAAGATATGTATCGGAAAAATCCGCCTGCTGAGATGGAAGAGTTCTTACAGTGTGAATTTTTAGACCTATATGTTGATATCGATATTGAAAAAGACTTTGGCATATCGATATTTGTATTTGATGAAGATATTGAAGAGAAATTTTCAAAAAAACTATAGATTTGGTTTGGTACTTAGTAGCGATCCTGCAGAAGACTTAACCACCGTCCATACCACAAAAAAATTGGGGTAGTACGGTGGTTTTTTTATTGAAATGACCATAGAAATTAAGTAATAGTATTTGGGGGAGTGAGTGATCATGGGAAAAACAAAACATCAAGGACCGATAAAAGCAACAAAAGCACTTCAACCGAAACATTGGGTAAGTCCAATTCCATTTGGTCTTGGAAAGATGAAGCCGAAACATATTCGTGATTCAATAAAAATTGCTTGGGATAATAAAGATAATATTGGATATGCAACGAGAATTTTAACAAAAGGTGTTTGTGATGGCTGTGCATTAGGCGTTTCAGGAATGTTTGATCAGACGTTAAAAGGCCCTCATATGTGTACAACAAGACTTAATGTACTTAGATTAAATACGGCTCCGGCTATTAAAGAAGAAGTATTGCATGCTGATATTGATGAATTAAGAAAGTATGACAGTACAGAATTGAGAAAATTAGGGCGGATTCCTTATCCTCTTATTCGCCGCAAAGGAGAGCGAAAGTTTTCTCGTTTAACGTGGGATGAGGCAATGGATATGATTGCTGACAAGATGAAGCAATTAAATCCAAGACAATATGCGTTTTACTTAACATCAAGAGGAATCTCAAATGAATCGTATTATGTGGCTGCAAAAGTAGCACGGTTCTTAGGTGCAAACAACATCGATAATGCAAGCCGCATTTGTCATTCACCAAGTAAAACAGCGTTAAAACGCTCTATTGGAGTCGGTGCATCTACTTGTAATTATCAAGATTGGTTTGGAGCAGATGTTCTCTTATTCTGGGGAAGTGTCGCATCGAATGCATCACCAGTCTCAACAAAATATATGCTAGAGGCGAAAAAACGCGGGGCAAAAATTATCGTTATTAACCCTTATAAAGAGCCAGCGATGGATAAATACTGGGTGCCATCAAATGCAGAATCTGCTTTATTTGGAACGAAGCTTGCTGATGATTTCTATCAAGTCAATATCGGTGGAGATATCGCCTTTATGCAAGGGATTATGAAGCATTGGTTTGAGATGGAAGAGGGCGTTCATGGTTCAGCTATTAATCATGAATTCGTTCAGGAACATGTCAATGAATATGAGGAATTAAAAGCACATGTCGTCGCCCAATCTTGGGGTGAAATTGTTAAATCATCAGGAATTACGAAAGATAGAATTATTGAGTTATCAGAGCTATTAGCGAATAGCAAAAATGCTGTATATGCGTGGGCATTAGGGTTAACGATGCATGCATTTGCATCAGATAATATTTCCCAAGTAGCGAATCTTGCTCTTCTTCGTGGACACATAGGACGCAAATACAATGGGTTAATGCCGTTCCGTGGTCACTCTTCTGTTCAAGGGTCTGGTGAAATGGGAGCAGATCCATTCGTATTACCAGGTGGAGATTTTGTTGAAGACAATATCGCGCGCATGGAAAAAAATTGGGGATTTAATATTCCTAGATGGCAAGGAGATGTTGTAGGGGTAACCTTAGAAAACATCGTTCTTCCAGAAGATCATGAACGTAAAATAAAATTATACTATATGTCAGGTGGAAACTTCTTAGAAACGATGCCTGATCCGAAATTTATTGAAAAGGCATTAGCTGAATTAGAGATTCGAGTTCATCAAGATATTATTCTTAATACATCTACACTAGTGGATGCCAAAGAAGCTGTTATTGTTCTTCCAGCGAAAACTCGTTACGAGCAAGATGGAGGCGGTACGTCTACATCAACAGAGCGAATGGTCTATTTCTCGCCAGAAATTGAAGGAAATAAAAATCATATCGAAGAAGCACGTTCAGAGTGGAAAATTTACATTGATCTTGCTAAGCGAGTGAAGCCAGAGTTTGCACATTTAGTAGATTTTAAAACAGGACAAGAAATTCGTGATGAAATAGCAATTGCTAATCCAAATTATGATGGAGTTCAACATCTAAAGAAACAAGGCGATGTATTTCAATGGGGAGGAGCATGGCTTTGTGAAGATGGAATCTGTCCTACTCCAGATGGAAAAGGAAACCTGCTTCCTGTTGACATTCCTGATATGGGTAAGAAAGAAGGACAATTTGTTCTTACGACTCGTCGTGGAAAGCAATTTAACTCTATGGTATACAAGGAAACGGACCCATTTAATAATGCAGAGCGATATGATGTCCTCATTAATGCAGAAGACGCTCATGAGTTAAGCATCGCTGAAGGCGAGGGTATTGTCATTCATAATGGGTTTGGTGTCTTTCAAGGAAAGGCGAAATATGCAGATATTTCAAAAGGGAATTTAGGCGTTCACTTCCCAGAAGGAAACTTCTTATTGCCAAAAGGAAGATATGAAAAACTAGCGAAAATTCCAGACTACAATGTTACTGTAAAAGTTGAAAAGGCAGATCGCTACAATGCCAGAAAAGACACGAAATATGTTGAAAGAAGAATAGATGATTTAGAGATGTCTGCTCCAAGTTGATAATAGATAGGGTTGTCTCTTAGAAACAAATCTAAGAGGCGGCTTTTTTCTGTATTAGAAGATGAGACTATAAAAAGCGCGGCTTTCCTAGAGAATAAGAGAGTATAAAGAACTGGAGGGTTTTTCGAGGGAGCCTGAAAGCAATTACAATGATGCACAATGGCTCCACACGTCGCGCGCCTGTTCTGAGAAGACCACTCAGAACAGGCTTAAAAAGAAGGCGACGGCTCTGCACATTGCATCTAATAAAAATGCCGCTGCACGGCTTTTTTATTTTTTGACAATATGCATGTTTATTGATTTAATAGGCGAAGATGCTACAGAGGAGTTGGTACAAGTGTCTTCGCAACATTTTGTAAATCAAAAAATATTTCCTGCTGCAAGAACGATAAAGGAATTTGAAAAGTTGTTAAAGAGCAAGTTTGAAGTCATTATCTTATTGAATAGTCATATTGGTCAGCTAAAAAGTTTGATTCAATTAGCGAATAAAGCTGGGAAAAAGGTTTTTATGCACGTTGATTTAGTTCAAGGATTAAAAACAGATGAATATGCGACTCAATTCATTTGTCAGGATATTAAGCCAGCTGGCATTATATCAACAAGAAAAAATGTCGTACTAACGGCTAAAAAACATTCAATTATTGCCGTTCAACGTTTATTTTTGTTGGACTCTATTGCCTTAGAAACAAGCTATAAATTATTAGAAACAACAAAGCCGGATTATATAGAAGTACTTCCAGGAGTTATGCCGCATATTATACAAGAAGTGTATGAGAGAACGGGGATTCCTATTATAGCTGGGGGTTTGATCCGTGAAAAAAGTGAAGTAGTGAAAGCATTAGAGGCAGGAGCAATAGGAGTGACTACTTCAAGGCAAGAGTTGTGGAATTTTTAAAAAAGTAATAGGGCAACAGAAATTTGTTTATAAAAACATTGACAGCGTTTTCTTGTTTTGTTTTAATAGTTAATAAGTTAATAGATTGTGACGGAGATTTGGAGACGAGCAAATGACCTATTCATTAAATTGATAGGTCCCTTTGCTCGTCTTTTTTTCTTTTTTCGGGAAAATGAAAACGTTCTGTTAAACTCGCAGAAGGAGCGAGATGATACGTTTACAGATCTTTTGTTGCGTTCTAACGATAGGGGGGAAATATGACCGTGCTACCATTTATGGGAGAATTAATCGGTACAATGATTTTAATTATTTTTGGAGGAGGGGTTGTAGCAGGCAGTGTGTTAAAGAGGACGAGTTCTGAACAAGGTGGATGGATTGTCATTACATTTGGTTGGGGATTAGGGTTAGCAGCGGCTATTTATGCGGTTGGGAACATAAGCGGTGCTCATTTAAACCCGGCGGTCACGATCAGTTTTGCGTTAATTGGGCAAATTTCATGGGGAAATGTTCTGCCATACATTGTAGCTCAACTTATTGGTGCCTTTATAGGCGCTGTACTAGTGTGGTTGCATTATTATCCACATTGGGAGCAAACACATGATAAAGAAGCCAAGTTAGCTGTTTTTTCAACTTCACCATCAATCAATCATAAACCTGCTAATTTTTTTAGTGAAGTATTTGGAACATTTATGCTTGTAATGGGGTTATTAGCGATTGGGGCAAATGATTTCACAGAAGGGCTAAACCCTTTAATTGTTGGGTTATTTATCGTCGTGATTGGAATGTCATTAGGTGGGACAACAGGGTATGCGATTAATCCGGCGCGAGATTTAGGTCCAAGGTTGGCTCATTTTCTTTTGCCAATAGCAGGAAAAGGCAGTTCGGATTGGACTTATGCTTGGATCCCGATCGTGGGTCCTCTAATAGGAGGATCGCTGGGTGCCCTCAGCTATTCTGCACTTTTTGAAGGAAAGGTTTACCCCGTTATCTGGGTTGTACTCATACTCTTTTTGGTAACATTATATATATGTATGAAACAAGAAAGTAAGAGAGTAGAGTTGCATCAACAAACAGAAAGTACAATTACACAATAAGCGAAAATTGAACATAATTTGGGGGAATTATTATGGAGAAAAAATTTATTTTAGCTTTGGACCAAGGCACAACAAGTTCAAGAGCAATTCTATTTGATAAGAAGGGATCAATAGTAGCTGTAGAGCAAAGGGAAATTGAACAAATCTATCCTCAGCCAGGATGGGTGGAACATAATGCCAATGAAATATGGGCATCAATTCTTGCAGTTATAGCTGGTGTAATGCTCAAAGCCAATATTGATAAAGAAGAAATTGCCGGTATAGGGATTACAAATCAAAGAGAGACGGCTGTAGTTTGGGATAAGCATACTGGGAAGCCTATTTATAATGCGGTTGTTTGGCAATCAAGACAAACAGCAGGGATATGCGAACAATTAAAAGAACAAGGCTATGAAAATATCGTCCGGGAAAAAACAGGATTGCTCATCGATGCTTATTTTTCAGGAACGAAAGTAAAATGGATTTTGGACCATGTAGAAGGGGCAAGAGAAAGTGCAGAAAAGGGCGATCTATTATTTGGAACGATCGACACGTGGCTTATTTGGAAGTTGTCAGGCGGAAAAGTGCATGTAACGGATTATTCCAATGCATCAAGAACCATGATGTATAACATCCATGACTTGAAGTGGGATGACGAACTTCTATCTATGTTAGATATACCAAAGGCAATGCTACCTGAGGTGAAGCCATCGTCGTACATTTACGGAACAACGGTTGATTATCATTTCTTTGGTGCCGAGGTTCCAATTGCGGGAGCGGCTGGTGACCAACAAGCTGCGTTATTTGGGCAAGCTTGTTTTGAAGAAGGTATGGTAAAAAATACGTATGGTACAGGTTGTTTTATGTTGATGAACACAGGGGACCATGCGGTAAAGTCAGATCACGGACTTTTGACTACGCTTGCTTGGGGAGTAGATGGTAAAGTTGAATACGCTCTTGAAGGGAGTATATTCGTTGCTGGTTCAGCGGTTCAATGGTTACGAGATGGACTACGAATGGTTAAGTCGGCAAAAGATACAGAACAATACGCAGAAAGAGTTAGTTCCTCAGAGGGGGTATACGTTGTCCCTGCTTTTGTAGGTCTTGGGACGCCTTACTGGGATAGCGATGTAAGAGGAGCTGTGTTTGGTCTTACTCGTGGGACAGAGAAAGAACATTTTATTAGGGCGACTTTAGAGGCTTTGGCCTATCAAACAAAAGATGTCGTAACCGCTATGGAAGCCGATTCTAGTATTAAAGTGAAGGCGTTACGAGTGGATGGTGGAGCTGTTGCAAATAATTTTCTCATGCAGTTTCAAAGCGATATGTTAGGGGTACCGGTTGAAAGACCAAGAGTTCAAGAAACAACAGCGTTAGGCGCAGCCTATTTAGCTGGATTGGCAGTTGGTTTTTGGGAGAATAAAGATGAAATTAAAAATCAATTAGAGCTCGACCGTCGTTTTGAAGCAGCTATGCCAGAATCTGAACAAAAATCACTCTATCAAGGGTGGAAAAAGGCTGTAGAAGCTGCAAAAATATTCAAATAAGTCTTGAAATTTGTTGGAAGTGCAGTATAATTTTAAGTAAGTTAATATTGGTCGGAGATTAGGAGAAGACCACAACACTCTAATTAGCTCGAAGCTAGTTAGAGATGTTGTGGTCTTCTTTTTTTCTTTCATTATTTTAATAAGGGGAGATATACATGCCAACATTCGCAAGCAAAGAACGTGAAACGATTTTAGAAGATATAAGTAGTAAAACATTGGATCTATTGGTAATTGGAGGGGGGATTACAGGGGCTGGTATTGCTCTAGACGCTCAAGTGAGAGGATTAGAAACAGGCTTAATTGAAATGCAAGATTTTGCAGCTGGTACATCAAGTAGGTCTACTAAACTTGTACATGGAGGTCTTCGATATTTAAAGCAGTTTGAAGTGAAATTAGTCGCAGAAGTAGGGAAAGAACGTGCGATTGTTTATGAAAATGCACCTCATGTTACAACCCCAGAGTGGATGCTTTTGCCAATGATTAAAGGGGGGACATTTGGAAAATTCTCAACATCGATTGGACTAAAAGTATATGATTTCTTAGCTGGTGTAAGAAAGCATGAACGCCGCAAAATGTTAAATAAACAAGGTGTTTTGAAAAAAGAGCCGCTTGTACGTAAAGATCGTTTAAAAGGTGGAGGAATCTATGTTGAGTATCGAACAGATGATGCTCGCTTAACGTTAGAAGTAATGAAAGAAGCAGTAACAAGAGGAACAAAGGCAACAAATTATACAAAAGCAGAAGGCTTTATTTACAAGAATGGAAAAGTGGTTGCTGTAAAAGTAAGGGACCTATTGTCTGGTAAAAAGTACGAAATCTATGCGAAGAAAATTGTTAATGCAGCAGGACCATGGGTAGATACTCTTCGTGAAGAAGATGGGTCTAAAAAAGGGAAGTATTTGCATCTTACAAAAGGAGTTCATCTCGTTATTGACCAAAGCCGCTTTCCACTTAAGCAGGCCGTTTACTTTGATACAGAAAAGGACGGTCGTATGGTCTTTGCCATCCCTCGTGACGGAAAAACGTATGTTGGAACAACGGATACGTTCTACAACGAAGATATTATGCATCCTAGAATGACAGAGGAAGACAGAAACTATATTATAAATGCTGTGAACTATATGTTTCCTTCAGTGAAACTAACTGCTAAAGATATCGAATCAAGTTGGGCAGGGCTACGTCCACTCATTCATGAGGAAGGAAAAAGTGCCTCAGAAATTTCTCGTAAAGATGAGATTTTCATTTCAGATACAGGATTGATCTCAATTGCAGGTGGAAAGCTCACAGGTTACCGGAAGATGGCTGAACGTATTGTAGACTTAGTTGCAAAAGAGTTAGGTAATCAAAAGCCATGTACAACGGCTAAAATCAAATTATCAGGTGGAAATGTTGGTGGTTCTGTTCAGTTTGAATCCTACGTTGAGAAAAAGGTCGCTGAAGGTGTGGCGCTTGGATTAAACAAAACAGAGGCTAAACGTGTCACGAAATTGTATGGATCTAATGTTGATAAAGTGTTTTCTCGCTTAAAAAACAATCAAGAAGAAGCGAAAAGAAGTCAACTTCCTCCTTTACTTTTAGCTCAACTTCAATATGGGATGGAGGAAGAAATGGTTTCAACTCCTACGGATTTCTTTAATCGTCGCACGAGTGCATTATTCTTTAATATTAAATGGGTAGAAGAATGGAAAGGATTAGTGACTGACTATATGGCTAAAAAGTTACGTTGGTCTAAAGAGGAGAAGGAGAGACACCTTGCCTATCTCGCTACCGAACTGCATTACGCCAAAAATCCAATTGACCCATTAATTGACCAAAACAAAGTTAGTTGAAGATGAATGGGAGAATACGGCAGTAATAAACCGTATACTCCCCTTTTTTATGGAATTAAATAAACGTTGTTTAAATCCTTGAATGGACTTATAACAGTGAGTGGAAAAGTTAATTAAACGTTTGATTAATTAATTATTTATTTTATTAACAAGTGAATAATAGGTTTCAAGACATTATAAGAAGGGGAATGCTATAATATGGATAAGGAAAGGTGGGGTTTTAGGATGTTAAACGAAAAACTAAAAAAAGCGTTAAATGATCAAATGAATTTTGAATTTTATGCCGCTCATTCGTACTTAGCTATGGCAGCTTATTGTTCCGATGAAAGCTTAGACGGGTTTGCTAACTTCTTTCTTGTCCAAGCGGAGGAAGAACGATTTCATGCGATGAAGTTTTACAATTTTATTAATTCACTAGGGGAAAGAGCAACGATTCAATCATTACCAGAACCTAATAACACGTTCACATCTGTTTTAGACGCATTCAAAAAGGCGCTGGAACAAGAGAAGGAAGTAACGAAGAAAATTTACCACCTGTCTGATCTAGCTCTCGATGATCGTGAACATGCAACAATGACATTCTTGAAGTGGTTTATCGAAGAACAAGTGGAAGAAGAAGATATGTTTGATAGCATTATTCAAAAATTAAAGCGGATTGATGATGATAGCAATGCATTCTTTATGTTAGATGACGAGTTTGCAAAGCGTACTTTCACACCAGAAGCTAAATAAAACAAAAACTCCCACAAGGGAGTTTTTGTTTTATTTCAAGAATGAACGTAACATCCAGTTGTGTTTTTCAAGAGATTGATGGATCGCAAGTAACATGTCAGCTGTTGTTTCATCCCCTAACGAATCAGCTGCTTCCATGCCTTCTTTTAACTCATCAATTAATGTATCGAAATCATCTACTATTTCACCTACCATCGACTCAGCATCTTGATTTCCACTAGCTTCTTTAACAGATGCCGTTTCAAGAAACTCTTTCATCGTTGCAACCGGGTGTCCTTTAAGTGCAAGGAGACGCTCTGCTAACTCGTCAATATGTGTAGAAGCTTCGTTGTATAATTCTTCAAACTTATCATGTAATGTGAAAAATGCTGGCCCTTTTACATACCAATGATAATTGTGTAGTTTAATAAATAAAACACTCCAGTTTGCAATTTGTTTGTTTAAGATTGATGATACTTTTTCTTGACTCATACGTTAACCTCCTTTAATGATCTTCACTTTACTATTTCCCATTAAAAGAAAATTATAAACCAATTTTTTCTATTGAAAAGTGACAACTTTATATTGAAAGTCTCCGCCGTGTACTTGAGTGAACATTGTACCAGCCGCTTGAAGTAACTTTGAAGCTTCATCAATTTCCATTGAAGGTCGTAAGTAAAAAATGTGAAGAGCTGAAGTCGTTTCTTCCGTAACCTTAGACCTCATGGAGTCAACAATTGGACTGCCAAAAGCTCCTAGTTGATCGGCACTAACAAGTTTAGTGCACATATCATTTTCACGTCCGTTCACGCCATCGTACGCTTCATTTTCTAAGCCTAGTCTAAACGTAATATCTCCTTCAATAGAGGCTAAATCGTAAATGCCTAAAGGAATTACATATTCTAATGAAAAAAATGTATTCAAATCAACAGCAGAGTGAACAAGCGGGAGAGGTTGTCCCTTTTTTACCCGGCGATATAGGGCTTCATGAGATGGACGATATCTACTAGCATTCATGTTGAGCGATTTAAAGACTTGACGCCACTCGGCAATGCCTTTAAAATCGGATAGTTCTTTTGTCTCTAATTCTACTTTTAATGTTTCTTGAAAAAATTGTAAACGTCCTTTTAACATTTGAGGTGAATCACTAATCACGATATTATTGTAATGGATTGCCCCTATTTTAAACGTAGGTATCTTGGATGAAATGGATTCATCAATAAATAAATTAATCATGAGTGAGTTTCCTCCTGCTATTTTTTGTTTCATTGTAGCACATTGGTAGGAAAAGGATGAAGAAAGGTGATCGACCATGTCACTTGCCCAATTAAAGGATGAGCTAATTGCATATAGTAAAACAATAGGAGTTGACAAAATTGGTTTTGCTTCTGCGGACCCATTTTTACAATTAAAAGATCGACTTCTTATTCAACAAGAGCTAGGTTATCAATCTGGATTCGAAGAACCTGATATAGAGAAGAGAGTCCAACCGGAAAAGCTTGTAGAAGGGGCAAGAACAATTATTTCTATTGCGCTTGCTTATCCTTCAAAGATGAAAGATCCACCAAAAAGCACACGTGAAGATCGCAGAGGGGTCTTCTGCCGAGCTTCTTGGGGGAAGGATTATCATGATGTGTTGAGAGAAAGGCTTAAAAAAATAGAACAATTCTTGCAGGAGCGTATACCTGAGGCTTGGACTAAGTCAATGGTTGACACGGGTGAGCTATCAGATCGGGCCGTAGCTGAACGCGCAGGGATCGGGTGGAGTGGAAAAAACTGTGCGATCATCACTCCTGAGTTTGGAAGCTATGTGTATTTAGGGGAAGTGGTAACGACCATTCCATTTGAACCTGACATACCAATTACAGAACAATGCGGAACTTGTAATAAATGTGTTGACGCATGTCCAACGGGGGCTTTAGTACAAGGGGGGCAGCTAGACTCTCAAAAGTGTATAGCTTATTTAACTCAAACGAAGGACTTTCTTTCTGATCAATTTCGTAAAAAATTAGGAAATAGACTTTACGGCTGTGATACATGTCAGCAAGTTTGCCCTGAAAACAAAGGGAAGGATTTTCATATCCATGAAGAAATGGAACCGGACCCAGAAATAGCAAAACCAAAGCTAATTCCATTGCTTACAATGAGCAACCGAGAGTTTAAAGAGAGATTTGGCCATATATCAGGTTCATGGAGGGGAAAGAAACCGATTCAACGGAATGCGATCATTGCTTTGGCCCATTTTAAAGATAAAAAAGCATTGCCGGTTTTAATCGAGTTGCTTAAGAAAGATCCAAGACCAGTTATTAGAGGGACAGCAGCTTGGGCTATTGGTGAAATAGGTAGCTTAGAGGAGTATTCTGTACTCAATAGAGCGAAAAATACCGAAAAAGATGAAAATGTTGTCCGAGAAATCGAAAAAGGGCTTAATTTGATAGAAAATAAGCATTGATTAACAAGCGAATCTTGTTTTACTAATGTAAGATAAGGAAAAGATTGGACATTGGAAGGAAGGGATTATATGACAACGCAATTAACACACTATGTCGATGAAATGAATAGTCCCCTAGGTACTCTTACAATTGTTGCTACTGAAAAAGGCGTTTGTCACATTCATTTTGGAGAGCTATCCAAATGCTCAGCTTCATTGAAAGCTTGGTTAAAAAAGCAAGGAAGAAAAGGTGACGTGATACGCTGTAAAGAAACCCTACACCCCATTTGTGAACAGTTAGAGGATTATTTTGCGGGTAAAAGGGATCATTTTGATGTTCCACTTGACTTATGTGGGACGGAATTTCAGAAAAAAGTGTGGAACACGTTAAAAGAAATCGAATACGGACAAACGAAGTCCTATAAAGAAATTGCGCAACAAGTAGGTGCGCCTAAAGCAGTTAGGGCTATTGGCGGAGCCAATAACCAAAATCCGGTTCCGATTATTATTCCTTGCCACCGTGTCATAGGAAGTAATGGAAATATGGTAGGGTATGGTGGCGGCTTAGATAAAAAAGAGCTTCTCTTAAGTTTAGAAGGAGCAATAGAGAAAATATCGTAAGAAAGGATGACTTAGTCATTCTTTTTTTTTTGAATTATAGGATGACACTTTTTTCAAATGCTAAACCGTTAGCTAACTTTTGGTTCATTTCGAACAAGCTGCGAGGCATAGGTTGTTATAGAAGAAAGGAGAATGTGGTATGAACCAAAAGATTGTAACACAACTACATCGAATGATTGAAGAAAGAAATCACCAATTGGTTGAAGAGACAAGAAGTGAAAATGTAGATAGTCTAGTTGAAAAAAAGATAAACATGAACAAAGAAAGAGGAGCTGAAATTGTTCGTTCTTTTGTTGAGGGAGATATTATACGTAAATCTCGTATGGAAGACCATTTATATATTGATTACCTTCAGCGTTGTGAATATTTAATAAAACTAAAAGATCAAGTGTACCTTGAAGAACAGGTAGAGAGTAGAAGAGCAACGTTTGTTGGTGACCAATTGGTAGAAGATAACGTTTTTGAGTCACAGGAACAAGAGAGGGAAGTAAAACAGAACGATCAAATGATTCGTGAGGGAAATAAAAGTACTTCCAATCGCTCGTATAATCGTCTTGAAGCAGTCCGTTATGCTGAAAGGTGGTGGGATGATTATAATCCTAAATATCGTAAGTTTACGGATAACTGTACAAACTTTATATCGCAATGTTTACATGCAGGTGGAGCAAGTATGAATGGGTATCCAAACCGTTCAAGTGGCTGGTGGTTCAGATCCGATAACTGGAGTTATAGTTGGTCGGTTGCTCATGCATTAAGGTGGTATTTGAGTGGGTCAAATAGTGGTTTAAGAGGAGAAGAGAAAGAAAGTGCAAAAGAATTAGAACCGGGAGATGTCATCTGTTATGACTTTAATGGTGACGGTAGGTGGCAGCATACTACCATTGTTGTAGATAAAGACTCCAACGGGGAACCTCTCGTAAATGCCCAAACAACAAATAGCCGTATGCGCTATTGGAAATACGAAGACTCAACCGCTTGGACACCAAATATTAAATACAAATTTTTCAAGATAATAGGATAGATTTCGTACCAAAAGGGCGCTCTTCCCTTTTGGT
>NZ_JBWQTU010000009.1:0-220184 GCF_056619925.1 Halalkalibacter sp. HAAS-P013 | reverse complement strand
GTACGAAATCGACGCGATGAGCGGAGCCGCCGTAAAAGGTTTTAAGGCTTTTGAGTGAATTTCTCAAAAGGCGCACGGCGAGAGAAGCCATCGCAACATGTTCGCACAAACTAGGTTAGAAAGGGCGCTCTTCCCTTTTGGTACGAAATCGACGCGATGAGCGGAGCCGCCGTAAAAGGTTTTAAGGCTTTTGAGTGAATTTCTCAAAAGGCGCACGGCGAGAGAAGCCATCGCAACATGTTCGCACAAACTAGGTTAGAGAGGGCGCTCTTCCCTTTTGCTTTTATCTTTCCCATGTTGTATCTAGGGGGGGATAGGAGGGTGACTTTCATAAGTCATCTTCTTTCGGCATTTCTTCTTTTATACGTAGGTGGTATAATGGATTTTGTCGAAACAGCTATCTTATTTAATTAAAGGAAATAGAGGTGTATGCACGTGGGATTACATATCGTGCTTTATCAACCAGAGATCCCAGCCAATACAGGTAACATAGCGAGAACATGTGCTGGAACCAATACTACGTTGCACTTGATTCGTCCTCTTGGTTTTTCAACGGATGACAAAATGCTGAAGCGGGCTGGTTGTGATTACTGGCCGAGTGTTTCTATCAATTATTATGATTCGATGGACGAGCTATTTGAAGTCTATCCAGAAGGAGCTTTTTATTTTATCGAAACAGTAGGCACGAAAAATTATAGTGAATTTGATTATTCTAATGAAGAAACAGATCATTTTTTTGTGTTTGGTCGCGAAACTACGGGGTTGCCACAAAGTATCATTGAGAAGAATGTAGACCGATGCTTTAGGATTCCCCAAACGGATAAAATCCGATCGCTAAATTTATCTAACACAGCCGCAATTGTGATATATGAAGCAATTCGTCAGCAAGGGTTTCAAGATTTAAAGTAAAAATGGTGGAGTGAAAAATCGACCAGTCTCCGAAGAGATTGGTCGATTTCATAAAGTAAGTATTAATTTTTGTGTGGATTGTCTTCATATCCTGCTGTAAATATAGCAACGAAGAAAACAATACTAACACCAAGGATGAGCAATGTACCCATATTTATTCCTCCTTGTCACAAAGCATATGTCCATTATAAAACAATTTCAGTAAGAAAGAAATGAAAGTTACGTGAAAGCGGCGAAGAGTTTACTTAAAAGCGGTTGACAGTTTCTTTAACCCTAAAAATCGAAAGCGTTAAGCTTATGAAGTTGTCATCATTGTTTTTAATTTTAAACCTAATTATAGAAAAGAAGGAGACGTCTGACTTGTCAAATCGTTACATCACTAGTCACTTCCCACTAATCTCTATTTTATTATTTAGCCTTGCGTTCGCTATTTATGTTCAAGGATTTATTCTTGGTGAACTAGCGAATTTAGGTATTTACAGCGGAATGTTAGAATTCATTTCCGAAAGTGGTATAAAGTTGACGTTAATGTTTTTACTATTATTGTTTTTCTTTATGGTTTTCTCTGCTTTAAAATTAATTGCCGATACAACGATAGAACTTTCTATGCTGTTCTTTTCCAAGGATGAAGAAGGAAATGAATTAAATAAAGTAAGAGCAGGTTCATGGATTTACTTAGCTGCAAGTGTAATTGCGGTCCTTCTTGCACAATTTATTTTTTTGGTCGTTTTCTTGTTTCTATTAGCAAGCTTAAGTTACTTTGTCTTTCTAGTATATAAAATTAATAATACGTTGAGTTTGTCGGGGCTTATTGGATTTATCTTTTTTCAAGTGATCTTTTGGAGTGTGTTTGTGTTAGCGGTCGTCTTTGCACTTCTGAGGTTATACAATAGTTTTATGGCGAGTTTACCTATATAACCAAAAAGGACTTGTTCTCTTTTTAAGAGGCAAGTCCTTTTTGGTTTATCTCATTAATTCACGCCAAATTTGTAAATGTGGTGCTTGATTATTTAAGTGATCTATGCTTGATCGCTTGTCTTTTCCAATCCATACTCCAGTCGTATATTGGTCTGTTAAACCTACGAACCATAAGTCAAAGTAATTGTTTGTGGTGCCTGTTTTTCCTCCAGAGTATGGTGCTGAAACTTGAGCTCTTCTAGCTGTTCCACTTTCCATTACTTCTGATAGCAGCTTACGCATCTTATCGTTTGTAGCTTGACTCCAAACGCGGCTCTCTTCTTTTTCCCAAGTATAAAGTACATTCCCATCTTTATCTGCTACGCCTCGAATGGCATAAGAAGGCTGAAAGTTGCCTCCGTTTGCAAAAGTTGTATAAGCGCTCGTTAACTCAAGTGGAGTCATTCCATGCGAAAAGCCCCCTAAAGCAGAAGAGAGATTATAATCATTTTCACCTATATGTGAAAATGAAAACGGAGCGAGATAATCAAAAGCCGTTTCAATACCAACTCTGTCCAAAATTCGAACAGCAGGGGTGTTATAAGAATGTTTCAGTGCTGTTGTTAAAGGGACCATGCCGTATTGGGCACCACCATAGTTTTTAGGGCAATAATCTTCTCCACTAACTTTATAACACACATTATCGGCATTGATCGTACTTTGAATAGGAACATCAAACTCCTCTAAATAAGGAGCATACACGAGTAACGGTTTGATTGCTGAGCCGGGCTGTCTAGGATTTTGATATCCTCTATGAAAATCGAATTTACGATACTCTTTTCCACCCGTAATTGCAACAATTTCATTGCTGTGATGGTCTAAAACAACGGCTGATGCTTGTACATCTGAACTTGGTACTTGTCTATGAATGGATTTAATAGCCAGATTTTGTAAGAAAGGATCTAAAGCTGTTTCAATATGAATCCCTTCTTTAAATAATTGTTGAACTCGTTCATCAAGAGAGCGTTGAATGTCTTGTCTAGCCTCATCCGTAGATGCTTGCGAAAGCTTTTGATTAAACCCTTCGCTTTCTGCGATTAGTTCAGTAAATTCCGAATGAACGTAAGTGACGTAATCAGGGTGTAAATCAGTTTTAGGACTAACGTTTAAGACAATTGACTCATCAAGTGCCTCTTCATATTGTTCTGATGTCACATAGGACGCTTCCAGCATTTTCTGTAATATCCATTGCTGTCTTAGCTTTGTTTGTTCACTATTTCTTAACGGATCGTAATGACTAGGATTATTCGGAACAGCACTTAAAAAAGCAGCTTCAGCCACAGTTAGCCTTTCACTTGGCTTATTAAAGTAAAACCTACTTGCAGCTTCTATTCCATACACACCATTGCTGAAATAAATCGTATTAATATATAGTTCAATAATTTCTTCTTTCGTATAGTTTTTTTCGAGCTCGTGAGCATAAAGGATCTCACTCATTTTTCTGTTATAAGTTTGGTCATGAGTAAGAAAAAGGTTTCGAACGAGTTGTTGGGTCACCGTACTGCCACCTTCTTCTATGTTATCGTGTCTAACATTTGCCAGAATGGCTCTTGCAATTCCAATAGCATCATAGCCTTTATGCTCAAAGAAACGTTGATCTTCTGTAGCAATAAAGGCATCTATGACCACCGATGGAATTTCTTCATAAGGTAAATATACCCGATTCTCATCTCGGAAGACCTCGCTAATTACATCACCATTACGATCGTATATCAAACTATTATTTGAGAGGATGATTTCTCCTAAATTTACTTGTTCATTGATAACATCCGATAATGATTTTACTTCTTTAACTTCTGCTGACACTTCAATCATTAAAAAAATAAAAGCGATAAATATTAGGCTCGATAATGTCCAGCCAGTAATGGATTTTAACATAGGTTCACACACTCATTTCAATGTATTCGATCCTTATTGTACCATCAAATATTATTTTATGGTGATGGAAACAGCAGGGAAGTTCTTTCTTAAAAGAGTAAATTACCATTTAGAGAGATTATTAGATCTTCTTCAAAAAGGAAAAACGTCTTTTTATATTTTAAGAGTGCGAACATGTTTGCGATGGTTCCGCGCGCCGTGCGCCATTTGAGAACCCCACTCAAATGGCTTAAAAGAAAACGGCGGCTCCGCAGATTGCTAAGATCTTCTTCAAAAAGGGAAGAGGAAGCTTTTATATATTAAGAGTGCGAACATGTTTGCGATGGTTCCACACGGCGTGCGCCTTCCTGCGAAAACCCGCTCAAAAGGCTTAAAACATAACGCCGGCTCCGCACATCGCTAAGATCTTCTTCAAAAAGGAAAAGCACTTTTTTGAAGAAGATCTTAAATTCTAATGCATGTTCACTTTTGTTTTTGCATATGGTTTATTAATCGCGCTCTTGAACACGAGGATGGAGGTACGATACATGAGTATATTAAAAAAAGTAGAACAGTTTAGAGAAGAAGAAGAACGCTTAAGATGGGAAGGAACATTTGCTGACTATTTGGAGTTACTTAAGGAAAAGCCGTGGATTGCACAAACCGCTCACTCCCGTGTTTATAATATGATTAAAGATGCTGGTGTGGAAGAAGTGAACGGGAAAAAGGAGTATTCCTTTTTTAAGGATCAACTTTATGGCGTAGAAGAATCTCTTGAGAAGCTTGTTGAAGAATATTTTCACTCTGCTGCTAAAAGACTTGATGTTAGGAAAAGAATCCTTCTTTTAATGGGTCCTGTTAGTGGAGGGAAATCAACACTCGTTACAATGTTGAAACGTGGATTAGAGCAATATTCTAAGACTGACAAGGGCGCGGTATTTGCAATAAAAGGTTGTCCAATGCATGAAGATCCACTGCATTTAATTCCAACTCATTTACGTAAGGATTTTCAAGAGGAATATGGGATTAAAATTGAAGGTAATTTATCGCCGTTAAATATGATGCGCGTGGAAGAAGAGTATGGTGGTCGTATTGAGGATGTTTTAGTTGAGCGTATTTTCTTCTCTGAAGATAAACGTACAGGTATTGGTACATTTAGTCCGTCTGATCCAAAATCCCAAGATATTGCTGACTTAACAGGAAGCATAGACTTCTCTACAATCGCTGAGTATGGTTCTGAATCAGACCCAAGAGCTTACCGTTTTGATGGGGAATTAAACAAAGCGAACCGAGGAATGATGGAGTTTCAAGAGATGTTAAAGTGTGATGAGAAATTCCTATGGCACTTACTTTCTTTAACACAGGAAGGAAACTTTAAAGCTGGGCGCTTCGCGTTAATAAGTGCTGATGAACTTATTGTTGCTCATACAAATGAATCTGAGTACAAATCGTTTATCTCTAACAAAAAGAACGAAGCCCTGCATTCTCGGATCATTGTCATGAAAGTTCCATATAACTTAAAAGTTAGTGAAGAAGAGAGAATCTATAAAAAAATGATTCAAGATAGTGATCTCGCTCATGTTCATATAGCTCCTCACGCTTTAAAAGTGGCTGCCATTTTCACAATACTAACAAGATTGAAAGAGCCGGCTAAGCAAGGCGTTGACTTGTTGAAGAAAATGCGTCTGTATGATGGAGAAAGCGTAGAAGGATTTAATTCTCAGGATTTAGAAGAATTAAAGCAGGAAGATCCAGATGAAGGTATGAGTGGAATCGATCCACGTTATGTAATTAATCGTATCTCTTCTGCGATCATTCGTAAGCAATTAACGTCTATTAATGCATTAGATGTATTACGCTCAATAAAAGAAGGATTGAGTGAGCACGCCTCCATCTCAAAAGATGACCGCGAGCGTTACATGGATTTTATTGCGATAGCTAGAAAAGAATATGATGCAATTGCGAAGAAAGAAGTGCAAAAGGCATTTGTTTACTCTTATGATGAGTCCGCTAAGACGTTAATGGATAACTATCTGGATAATGTCGAGGCTTATTGTAATAAAAATAAACTTCGCGACCCTCTTACTGGTGAAGAAATGACGCCAGATGAAAAGTTAATGCGTTCAATTGAAGAACAAATTGGAATTTCAGAAAATGCTAAGAAAGCATTTAGAGAAGAAATATTAATTCGGATATCTGCTTATGCTCGTAAAGGGAAGAAATTTGATTACAATTCCCATGAGCGCTTACGTGAAGCTATTCAAAAGAAATTGTTTGCGGATTTGAAAGATATTGTGAAGATCACGACTTCTACAAAAACCCCAGATGAATCGCAGTTAAAGAAAGTCAATGAAGTGATTGCTAGATTAATTGATGAGCATGGGTATAACTCTGTATCAGCGAATGAACTCCTTCGCTATGTAGGAAGTTTGTTAAACAGGTAATAAAGATTTGAAGACACTGAAAGAGGTCATATGGACCTTTTTCAGTGTTTCTACTTATTAGTAATGGCTCCACACACTGCAAGCCTTCTTTGAGAAATCAACACATAGAAGGCTTCTTCAGAACTCGCCATATTTTGCAAGCTTTCTTTTCTCATTTGTTGCAGACTTTAACTTGTAGCAATGGCAAATCTTTGGTAGATTGAAGAAAAGTGCTGGGCGGAGGAAATAATGTGGAAACTAGAACTAATGAGTGGCTGGAATGGGGAAAAGCATTTTTCATAGCAATTGTTTTTGCAATTTTAATCCGAACATTTGTCTTTACAAGCTATGAAGTACAAGGAGAGTCGATGTCTCCAAGTGTCTTTGATGGTGAGAGGTTTATTGTTAATAAGATTGGATATGGATTTACAGAGCCTGATCGCTTTGACCTCATCGTATTTCACGCAAATGAAAATGAAGATTATATAAAACGAGTAATTGGCCTACCAGGGGATATCATTTCTTATCAAGACGATGTTCTCTACATTAATGCTGAACCTATCGATGAGCCGTTTTTAAAGCAAAGAGTGGCAGAACACAAATGGGGTTCATATACAAATGATTTTGCTGTATCTGAGGTTGTCCCAGAAGGTCATGTTTTTGTTCTAGGAGATAATCGGCCAAATAGTTTGGATAGTCGTCGCCTAGGGTTTATTGAGACAGAACAAATTGTTGGAAAAGTGGATTGGCGTTTTTGGCCTATTAAAGAATTTGGATTAATGAGATAATAAAGGGTTTCTTATTAGTTAGGGGCTTAATAAAGGAGTCCCCCTTTTGATTTTAAGCGATTAGATTTGAGGGAAGAAAAACTATGAAATAATAAAAAGGAGTTCAATCAATGAATTGGGCTCCTTTTTGATATTCAAGGGAGTTAAAAAGGTTGTTTTAGTTTAATTATTTGATAAAAAACATTGGTAATCTAATTCATTTACTGGGAGGTAGTTAAATTCTTAATCAAAGTTTGATAATGAAACCTTTGAAGATAAAGTTATAGAGCAGTGCACATCTAAGACTGCTCACTCCGCTTGTTAGCAGTTAGTTATATACCTATTTTTTGCTTGTCCATTTTCGAAATTAGAAGATTTGTCAGAATTTATTAGCAACTCTCTCCCCTGTCTGCATAGGATAAAGTAAGCCATTTTATTAAAGGCTTTGTTATCTAATGCGACTCGAGACCATAGTATGCAAAGGCATAGGGAAGTGTGAAAACAAAAATTTCGTTTTGTGAAACAGGAATGAAGTTATAAGAATAAAAAGGGAGGGGAATCACATGACGAAAAACAATCAACGTCAATTTGTCGTGTCACAAGAAAACTGGTCTCTTCATCGAAAAGGCTATCAAGACCAAAGACGCCACCAGGAAAAAGTACAAGAAGCGATCAAGAAGAACTTACCTGATCTTGTTAGTGAAGAAAATATTGTCATGTCTAACGGTCGAGATGTGATTCGTATTCCGATCCGTTCTCTCGATGAATACAAAATTCGTTATAACTATGATAAAAATAAACATGTTGGTCAGGGAGAAGGAGATAGTAAAGTTGGCGATGTGGTAGCGAGAGATCCAAATGCCCAAAAACAGCAAGGACCAGGAAAAGGAAGAGGCCCTGGTGATCAAGCTGGTGAAGATTACTCTGAGGCAGAAGTTTCGATAATGGAATTACAGGAAATGCTTTTTTCAGAATTAGAACTACCTAACTTACAGAAGAAAGAGGAAGATGAGATTCTTATTGAAGACATTGATTTCAATGATATTCGCAAAAAAGGATTGATGGGTAATATTGATAAGCGCCGTACGATTCTTTCGGCTATCAAAAGAAATGCTCTTGCAGGCAGACCAGGATTAAACCCAATTTATAATGATGATCTTCGTTTTAAAACGTGGAATGAAGTGACAAAACCAGAGTCGAAAGCAGTTGTCATTGCGATGATGGACACAAGTGGTTCGATGGGACGTTGGGAGAAGTATATGGCCAGAAGCTTTTTCTTTTGGATGACTCGTTTCTTAAGGACAAAATATGAAACGGTGGAAATTGAATTTATCGCTCACCATACAGAAGCGAAAGTTGTTTCTGAAGAAGACTTCTTTTCAAAAGGTGAGAGTGGTGGAACGATTTGTTCTTCAGCCTATCGAAAAGCTCTAGAAGTGATCGATAGCAAATATGATCCAAAGCGTTACAATATTTATCCGTTCCATTTCTCTGATGGCGACAACCTTACTTCTGACAATGCACGCTGCTTAAAGCTTGTTGAGAAATTAATGGATGTCTCTAGTATGTTTGGATACGGAGAAGTGAATCAATATAGCCGTCACTCGACACTCATGAGTGCATACAAAAACATCGACGATATTCGTTTTCGTCACTATATCCTTAAGGAAAAAGGGGATGTCTATCACGCGATGAAGTCATTCTTTAAGAAAGAGGAAGAAGAAGCAATGGCGTAAGTGTATAAAGTTAAAAACTGAGGCTGTCACAAAGGTCAAAGAGCGGACCTTTTGTGACAGCCTCTTTGTTTTGCAGAAAAACGCAAAATAGTCTATGTAAGATAATTTGCGTTTTTTAATACATATTCTCTTAGGGATTAAATTTGAAGTGTCTAAAAGAAAAGTTGTAAGAAAAAATTACATTTAATATCCATTTTTTGAAATTTGGTGAGAAAATTATAAGTGTTATTCAAACTTACGGAATAGAGGTGATTTTTGGAATTTGAAACGACCTGACTTGTATTGGTACTCGTTGTACATGATTTAAAAACCTTAAAGGGGGATGTTCATTATGAGTAACAAAAACCAGTTTTTAAAGTCTCCTGATCTTTTGCCAATCACTCATAGCGGAAAAAAGGTAAATTCATTAGGTTTTGCATTTATATGGGTTGGTATGGCAGTTGTTTTGGCTGCATTCGCTATCGGTGGTTCAGGTGTGGAGAGTTTACCTTTAGGTTGGGTCGTACTAGCTACCGTAATTGGATGTGTTGTTTTAGGCTTACTCATGACTTTAACTGGAGATATTGGGGTGGAACATGGATTGTCGTTTCCCGTTTATATGAGAGCACCTTTTGGAACTTTTGGAACCCATATTCCTTCCTTAGTAAGAGGGGTCGTTGCATCTTGTTGGTTCGGTGTTAATACTTTTTTTGGTGCGACTGCAATGAATGCGATTTTAGCAACATTAACAAGTTTTGATAACTGGTTTATATGTTTTCTTATTTTTGCAGGTCTTCAAGTTTTAAATACCGCACTTGGTATTAAAGCTGTTGAACGTTTTGCTGATTTAGCTGCTCCTATTATTATAATTATCTCGGGTTGGATTTATATGACCTTATCTGCGCAAGCATTGCAAAATGGACGCGAAGTTTGGGCGTGGGTGGAGAACCCTTTGACAGGTGGAGCTGCTTTTACAGCATTTATGGTTGTGATCATGGCAAATATGGGATTTTGGGGAACACTTGCGTCCGACATGCCATCAATTTCTAGGTTTGTAAAAGCGCCAAAATTTGAAAAAAATTGGTTCAGGCGCAACAAAGCACAAGTTGTCGGGAATTTAATTGCTTATCCAATTGTTCAAACCTTCATGGTTATTATTGGAGCAGTGTCCTATATTGCTGTTTCAGACTATGATCCTGTTTTTGCTCTTCAACAATCGGCAGGTGGAGTCGTATTAGGTATTTTATTATTAATGATTGTATTAGCTCAGTGGTCAACGAATATTTCGGCAAACTTGATCCCGGCTGCAGTTGTATTTTCAAACGTTGGTGGCCCAAAAATCCCATTTTATATTGGTGTGATCGCTGCAGGTGTCATTGGAATTGCTGTTCAACCATGGAGTTTGTTTGGTATTATCATTGATATGTTGTTAATTATTGCTGCTGTCTTGTCAGCTATTGTGGGTATTTTAATATCTGATTATTATTTGCTTCGCAAACGCAGAGTGAATGTCCCTGATTTGTATGAAAGTGAGGGGCAATATAAATATATGAATGGCATTAACTTAGCAGGCTACTTAGCATGGATCGTAGGAGGAGGAGTTGCCTTATTCTTTCCGACCTACTCGTTTATAGTTGGCTTTCTTGTTGGCGGAGTGAGCTACTATGTATTGGCAAAATATTGGTGGTTTAAAAAGTATAAACAAGCAGAAATTGTTGACCCGAGCGATGAGAAATATCTAGGAATTACGGTAGGACGCGATTGGGAAATCAAGACAGATGAGAAATCAGGTGCGGAAATTGAAATTGCCGCAGCCTCAGCAAAATAATAGGTTAACACGATCAGCTTTGCTGGCCGTGTTTTTTCGTATTTTAATGTCTCTAGCAAAATAGGAATTAATGAAAAAAAGAAAAAGGTTGTGATGGTAAAAATGCTATAATAACGAAATGAGGTTATTCGTAATGGAGGTGAGTGTATGCAAATAAACAAAGTAGAAAAGAAATCTATAGCTTTAGGTGTGATAGGACTATTATTGTTTTCTTTAGTTTTCTTTCAGACTATTCAAACGGATGAGTATTACCTTGCCGACCATTTGCTTGTTCATACACTTCTTGAACTAGCTAGTATTGTAATATCACTATCAATATTTATTTATGGTTGGTTAACATTCCCTTTGGTTAAGTCAAGGCTTTTATTAGTCGTTTCTCTCACTTTTCTTGCAGTCGGAATTTTTGATATTTTACATACATTCTCATATACAGGTATGCCGTTTTCGATTGCTTCCAATGCTCAAACAACGGTTTGGTTTTGGATCGTGGCTCGATTGACAGTAGCTATTGTCTTAGTGCTAGTTGTTATCTTATTAAGTATAGAAACTAAAATTACTACTAAGTATGAAAGAAATAGTTGGTTAGTTGTTTATGGTGCATATGTAGTTCTTTTGTCGTTTTTTATTATTGCTAATATTGCTGACTTACCATTGCTACTCCTTGAGACTGGACCGACTGTATTAAAAATGGGACTAGAGTACTTTATTGCTTTTTTACATTTGGTGGCTATTATTATTCTATGGAAAAAGTATACTAAGAGCAGAGATCAATTTTATTTAAACTTAATAACAGCTTGTTATTTTCTTATTCTTTGCGGGGTAACCGTTACCATTTTTGCAACGGTTCACGATTTATCGTTCGTTGTAGGTCTTTTTTTCAAGGTGACGGGCTTCTATTATATTATTAAAGCTTTCTATTACTTTACGATTCAGGTTCCTCTTCTAAATAAAAAACAAGCAGAGGATAAATTAGTAGATATAGAAAGTGAGCTAGAGCTTCTATTTAAAAATACTGAAGATGCAATCTTTATTTATAATTTGAAAGACAAAAGCATCCTACGTAGGAACGCAGCATTTACGAAGATGTTTGGATATGATAGTACAAAGCCTTTATCTGCTAATTGCTTGGTTCCTTCTGATCGTCGCAAAGAGTTTTCTCAATTAGTTCGTCAGTTAGAGCAGGGACATTCTATCGTTAATTATAAAACAGTTCGTCAACGTCAAGATAAAAGTCTAATTGATGTTAGTATGACCGTGTCTCCCATGATTAGTAAGGGGGGGATTGTAATATGTGCTGCTATTTTTCGTGATATTTCTGAACAAACTAAAGCAGAAGAGGAACTTAAACAAACAAAAAAAGAATTGCAGGAAATCTTAGAACAATATCAAGGGTTAATCTTCAAATTCAAAAAAGTCCAGGACACCTTTGTTTATACATTAATGGATGGAAAACTTCTTTATGAAGAAGGGATGTCTCCAGAAAATGTTGTTGGGAAACCTGTCAAGGAAACGTATAAAGGGAACGATGAGAGCCTTTTAGATTTAAATCACGAGCGGGCGTGGCAAGGAGAAGAAGTTGAATTCCAATTTGAAGATTCAAAAGGTGCTACTTTTCTTGCTTCCTTAAAACCAATTCACGCTAATGGAAAAGTTATTGAAGTACTTGGTACAGTTGTAGATATTACAAAATTAATAAAGACTGAGGAATTACTTCGAAGAACAGAAAAGCTTTCTGTTGTAGGAGAACTTGCAGCGGGCTTTGCACATGAAATTCGCAACCCACTGACAACCGTTAAAGGCTTTTTACAATTAATTGGCCTAGAAGCTAAGGCAAAGAATCAAGAATACATTACAATCATGCTAAATGAAATAGACCGACTCGAGATGATCACGAACGAATTTATGGTTGTTGCGAAGCCTCAAGTTACTAAATACGAAATGGAAGACTTACAGATGATGACAGAAAGTGTCATCAAGTTTTTACAGCCGCAATCAATCTTAAATAACATTGAAATGAAAACGGTTATACATACTCCATTAGCTGAAATTTATTGTGATAAACATCAGCTAAGACAAGTGCTAATCAACATTTATAAAAATGCTATGGAAGCTATGCCAAATGGAGGGGTTATCACAACAGAATTAGCTATATTCGGGAATGATATTTCCATAGCTATAACCGATGAAGGGGTTGGAATCCCGGACGATTTGATTCCAAAATTAGGTGAACCATTTTATTCGTTAAAAGAAAAAGGTACCGGTCTTGGTTTGATGGTAAGTAAAAAAATCATTGAGTCTCACGAAGGAGAATTATTAATCAAAAGTAAACCAAATATAGGAACAACAATGACAATTGTGATTCCAATTAAGTCTGAAAAAGAACTATGTCAAACCTAGTTACAGAATTTTAATAAATAGGAGGGATCCTGATGGTCCGTTTCGCCGTGATAGGAACAAATTGGATTACAGAAAGTTTTATTGAGGCTGCAAAGAACATTGATGGATTTGCTTTGACTGCCGTCTATTCAAGAACAGAAGATCGTGCAAACCAATTTGCCAGAAAGTTTAATGTGGAAAACATATATACAAATTTACAAGAGATGGCTAGTAGTGATCAATTTGATGCCGTCTATATAGCCAGTCCCAATTCATTTCATGCTAGTCAGGCAATCCTCATGATGGAGAATGGAAAGCATGTTCTATGCGAGAAACCTCTTGCTTCAAACTCAGCAGAAGTAGAAGCGATGGTACATTGCGCAAAGGATCATCACGTTGTATTAATGGAGGCATTAAAAACAACACTGCTGCCAAATTTTTTAACCATTAAGGAACATTTGCATAAAATTGGAACAGTTAGAAGGTATGTCGCTAGTTACTGTCAATACTCCTCACGTTATGATCGTTATAAACAGGGGGAAGTATTAAATGCCTTCAATCCTGTTTTTTCGAACGGTTCTCTAATGGATATTGGCGTGTATGCCGTTTATCCTCTTGTTGTTTTATTTGGCGAACCACATACAATTAATGGCCAATGTTATATGCTCGAATCAGGTGTAGATGGTCAAGGAAGCCTTTTACTACAATACGACGAAATGGATGCGGTTATCACTTACTCAAAGATTAGCAATTCCTATATTCCTTCTGAAATTCAGGGAGAGAATGGGAGTATCATTATTGACAAAATTCATACGCCGGAGAAGGTTACAATAAAATACAAAGATGATTCCGAAGAAGATATTACCGTAAAACAAGATCAACATTCGATGTACTATGAAGCAAAGGAGTTTATTCATTTAATCCAAAATAAAGTTGGTGAATCGACAGTTAATTCTCATAGAAGCTCAATCATTACTGCATCAATTTTAGAAAAGGCAAGAAGGCAAATGGGTGTTATCTATCCAGCCGATAAGTAGGATGAATGATTAGCTGAACTGTGCATAGAAATAGTAATACCCCACTCCAATAGAAGGGCATTGAAAAAGTAAAACAGAACTTTTTCAGCACCCTTAGCCATTTAGTGGGGTATTACGCTATTTATTCGTAGCATTAATATTGATTTTTCGTAAACGGTATATTCATGTCTTAAAAGTATGTCCTGAATATAGGCTGATTCTACTTCGACGAGCAAGTCCTTTAACTTTTAATTTGACTCAGCAATAGCACTATAATGAATACTAGTTTGATTCTCTGGAACTTCAATAGGAACATTGGGCTTGTTGATGAAGTGAAAGGGAAGAGACGAAAAACTATCGATGATACCTCATCGGTGATTAAATTCATCGATCCCTCAATGATGTACTCCAATACTCTTACAATACCAAGCAAACTAAATTGATAAAATGCTCTTTAGAACTCCATCATCAATTCCTATTATATAATTTGGAACAAACGATTCTTTAAGTGATTATTTTGCAATCGCTTCAAATGGATTCTCTCGTTACTCCACTTTTTAAAACATTTTCTTTCAAAAGTTTATACTTTGTAATATCACTAGTCGGCTCAACAGCTCTGTCATTTCACCATTTGTTGTGATCGGAAACGTATTATTTACGGTTGTGATCTTTGGGCCGTCCTTATTGTAGTACGTATGTTTCCTCTAACACTGAGGTTTATATATTAAAAAAAAATTGTGCACATATCTTGCAATCTAGAAAGTGAAAAATAATTTGAAAGAAAAAGGAGTAGATTTCTATGACAGTACCTTACAAACATGAACCATTTACAGATTTTTCAATTGAGGATAATGTTCAACAATTTGAAATAGCATTAAAAAAAGTGAAAAGTGAGTTTGGAAAAGACTACGATTTAGTTATAGGCGATGAGAAAGTTTCAACAGAGGAGAAAATTGTATCAGTAAACCCATCTAATGTTTCTGAAGTTGTTGGTACAGTATCAAAGGCTAATAAGGAATTAGCAAAAAAGGCAATGCAAGTGGCAGATAAAACGTTTCAAACGTGGAAAAAATGGAACCCTGAAGCTCGTGCAGATATTTTATTTAAAGCAGCTGCTATCGTAAGACGTCGTAAGCATGAATTCTCGGCTTACCTTGTTTATGAAGCTGGAAAGCCATGGAATGAAGCTGATGCAGACACCGCTGAAGCAATTGATTTTTTAGAGTATTATGGTCGTCAAATGATTGAACTTGCAAAAGGGTATCCAATTGAAAGTAGAAAGATAGAGAACAACCGACTTGCCTATATTCCTTTGGGGGTTGGAGTCATTATTTCTCCTTGGAATTTTGCATTTGCAATCATGGCAGGGATGACTTCAGCAGCTCTTGTGTCAGGTAACACAGTTCTCTTAAAGCCAGCCAGTACTACACCAGTTGTCGCAGCAAAATTTATTGAAGTATTAGGAGAGGCCGGTCTACCTGCTGGAGTGGTCAACTATATTCCTGGAAGTGGTAGTGAAGTAGGAGACTATTTAGTTGATCATCCCAAAACGAGATTCATTAGTTTTACAGGCTCTAGAGATGTAGGTGTTCGCATATATGAGCGAGCAGCCAAAGTACATGAGGGACAAATTTGGCTTAAGCGTGTTATCGCGGAAATGGGAGGAAAAGATACGATCATCGTTGATAATCAAGCAGATCTTGATTTAGCTGCTGAAGCAATTGTTAAATCGGCATTTGGATTTTCCGGCCAAAAGTGCTCTGCTTGTTCAAGAGCTGTGATTCATCAAGATGTGTATGATCAAGTCTTAAGCAAAGCAATTACGTTAACGAAAAAGTTGACAGTAGGAGACCCGACAGAGAGAACTTATATGGGGCCTGTTAATGATCAAGCAGCTTTTGATAAAGTTATGAGCTACATTGAGATTGGGAAGGAAGAAGGAACATTAGTTGTAGGAGGAAAAGGTGATAATTCAAAAGGTTATTTTATTGAACCGACGATTTTTGCAGGAGTTAATGAAAATGCTCGTTTAATGAAAGAAGAAATCTTTGGTCCAGTTGTGGCTTTTTGTAAGGCAACAGATTTCGATCATGCCTTAGAAATTGCCAATAATACCGATTATGGATTAACAGGAGCGGTAATTACGAATAACCGAGCACATATTGAAAAAGCAAAAGAAGATTTTCATGTTGGGAATCTATATTTTAATCGTGGTTGTACGGGGGCAATTGTCGGTTACCATCCTTTTGGAGGGTTTAACATGTCAGGTACGGACTCTAAGGCAGGGGGGCCTGATTATCTTCTTCTTTTCACCCAAGCGAAATTAATGTCTGAGCAACTTTAAAAAAGATTAATAAGAGTTACTTTAAAAAGGACGAATGACTCTTTAGTGAATGTATTTTATAAATTTCAGACATAAAAAAAGGTCGGTTATCAACCGTGTCTATAAAGCAAAGGGGGTTATTTTATTGGTTGAGAAGCTCTCAAAAAATTTCTTTCTCTATCTTTCAAAAAATAAAGTACTTAATAAGAGTGCGAAAAGGTGGGGACTTAAATTAGGAGCAGCACAAGTAGTAGCTGGTGTAACTGTTGATAGTGTGATTAAAGTCGTTAAAATTCTTAATAAAAAAGGATTGGTTTGTACCGTAGATCATCTTGGCGAATTTGTCCTTAATAGAGATGAAGCTAATCAGTCTATGAAAGTATGTATTGAAACGCTAGAAGCTATTTCAGCTACAGGTGTCAATTGTAATCTATCTTTAAAATTAACCCAGCTTGGACTAGATATAGACCGACAATTATGTATTGATCATATGCGAGCCATTCTAAATGTAGCTAAGAAAACGAATAACTTTGTCAGAATTGATATGGAGGATTACTCACATTATCATCAGACATTAGAGATATTGGCAGAACTTCGTGAGACATATGACAATGTAGGAACGGTTTTACAAGCATACTTGCATAGTGGTAAAAAAGATTTAGAATGTTTGAGAGGTGTGCCGTTGCGTCTTGTAAAGGGGGCTTATAAAGAGTCACCTAAAGTAGCTTATCAAGATAAAGAGAAAATAGATGAGAATTTTTTAGAGATGATCAAACAACATTTGCTAACAGGGAGTTACACAGCTATTGCTACTCACGACCATCGAATCATTGAAAATGTAAAGATCTTCTGTAAAAAGTGGAATATCCCAAAGTCACAATTTGAATTTCAAATGTTGTATGGTTTTCGAACTGAACTGCAAGAACAAATTGCTAAAGAAGGGTACACGATGCGTGTTTATGTGCCTTTTGGTCATGATTGGTACGGCTATTTTATGAGAAGGTTAGCAGAAAGACCCCAAAATGTTTCTTTTGCATTAAAGGGCTTCTTTTCTAAGAAATAAGCATAGAATAATAGAACAGATCTTGCGATAGGAAGCCACTAAATTAGGTGGGGTGAAAATCTAATCTTTTTCAATGCCTCGAATAAGTAGCGGTGGCTCGGTATGCTGCGAACCTGCTATGAGAATCCAATCATAATAGGCTTTTTAAATTATTGCAACGGCTTTGTCCATTGTTTTGAGGGCACTGAAAAGGGAAAATTACCTTTTTCAGTGCCCTCCTCTAGCAGGCTTTTTATAAGATAGCATCGAATGGGTACATTGCATCGAGGCAAGGAGAAGGTTAGTAGTTTAAATGTTACGATGTTTTGAGAGAGGGGTTATTATGGGTGAACAGAAAAAAATATCAATAGTTGGAGTTCCTATGGATCTAGGGCAGGTTCGCCGTGGTGTCGATATGGGACCAAGTGCGATGAGATACGCTGGCTTACTAGAGGAGCTAAAGAATCAAGGCTTTGAAGTAGTAGATTACGGTGATATAACGATTCATAGGTCGACAAATGGAACAAACCAAGAACAGAAATTAAGAAACTTACAGGAAGTTATTAAGGTTAGTGAAGAGCTATGTAGAGAGTTAGACGAAGCGATAAATAAAGGCGGATTTCCACTAGTGTTAGGTGGAGACCATAGTATCAGCATTGGTTCGATTGCTGGAATTTCTAAGCATTACAAAAGGCTAGGGGTTATTTGGTATGATGCTCATGCTGATTTAAACACGGCGGAAACATCGCCATCCGGGAATATTCATGGCATGCCTCTTGCTATTAATATAGGTTTGGGCCATAAGTTATTAACACAAATTGGTGGGTATACCCCTAAAGTGAGACCAGAGAATATTGTAATTATTGGTGCAAGGTCAATTGATGAAGGAGAGCGTAAGTTAATAAAGGAAAAAGGGATCAAAGTGTTTACGATGCATGAAATTGATCGTAAAGGAATGACAGCAGTTATGGAGGATACAATTCGTTATTTGTCTGAACGTACAGATGGGGTACATTTAAGCTTTGATTTAGATGCCATCGACCCGATTTATGCACCAGGAGTGGGGACTCCAGTACTTGGAGGTGTTACCTATCGTGAAAGTCACTTAGCAATGGAAATGTTAGCAGAATCAGAAATCGTAACATCAGCAGAATTTGTAGAAGTAAATCCTATCTTAGATCATAAAAATAAAACAGCAGATGTAGCAATTGAGTTAGTAGCCTCTTTACTAGGTAAGCAGCTACTTTAAATACAGGTGTTTTGCTATAAAAAGAAAAGCTGTTGAAGTGGGTTATGATGGGAGGAATAGAATTTGAAGAACTCAAGAGATATTATCAAAAAAACGGAGCAATTTGGAGCTAATAACTATCATCCACTGCCCGTAGTCATTTCAGAAGCAAAAGGAGTTTGGGTAAAGAATCCTGAAGGTCATACGTATTTAGATATGTTAAGTGCGTATTCAGCTGTGAACCAAGGACATTGCCATCCTAGAATTGTAGCTGCGTTAATCGACCAAGCAAATAAAGTGACATTAACATCTAGAGCTTTTCACAATGACAAACTTGCCCCATTTTATAAAAAGGTAGCTGAATTAACAAGAAAGAATATGGTATTGCCGATGAATACGGGAGCAGAGGCTGTGGAAACAGCAGTAAAAGCTGCGAGACGTTGGGCTTATGATGTGAAAGGGGTAAATGATTTTAAAGCCGAAATCATTGTTTGTGAAAATAATTTCCATGGGAGAACGATGACTGCTGTTTCACTATCTTCAAATGATGAGTACAAAAGAGGATTTGGCCCGATGCTTCCAGGTATTAAGGTGATTCCTTATGGTGATATACAGGAATTGAAAACAGCTATTAATCCAAATACAGCAGCATTTCTTCTTGAACCAATCCAAGGAGAAGCCGGAATTATTATTCCTCCAAAAGGATTTTTGAAGCAAGCATATGACTTGTGCAAAGAGAAGAATGTCTTATTTATAGCAGACGAAATTCAATCTGGTTTAGGACGAACAGGAAAACTATTTGCTTGTGATTGGGAAGGAGTAGAGCCAGATGTATACATTTTAGGGAAAGCATTAGGTGGTGGGGTGTTTCCAATTTCAGTAGTCGCAGCAAATCAAGAGATTTTAGGTGTGTTTGAACCTGGTTCCCATGGATCGACTTTTGGAGGAAATCCGCTTGCATGTGCCGTTTCGTTAGCCGCAATAGAAGTTATCGAAGAAGAACGATTGGTGGAACGATCACTTGATTTAGGAAATTATATGCTAAAACAGTTAAGGAATATCAAAAGCCCAGTGATAAAAGAAGTGAGAGGAAAAGGATTATTTATTGGAGTTGAATTACATGTTTCGGCAAGGGAATATTGTGAACTGTTAAAAAAGGAAGGGCTATTATGTAAAGAAACACATGAAAATGTGATCCGTTTTGCTCCTCCTCTTGTCATTGAGAAAAAAGATCTAGAATGGGCTATTGCAAAGATCTATAAAGTTTTTCAATAATTGATAGATAGGCTTCTTCCCTATTCGGGTTTAGACTAAATAAGAAAACGCTTACTTTGTGAACTTGCTTAATTTAAACGATTCCTGTACGATTTTCATATGACATGATAACTAGGGGTAAAAAAGTATGGGGAAAAGCAAATACATTTTAGCAGATTCAATAGGTTATAAAATCACGAACACAGCTCGTCTTATTACGAATCGTCTAAATAAAAACTTCAAGCAAAATAACTTACCTGTAACACATGAACAATGGGCGATAATGATCAGGTTGTGGGAGGAAGACGGGTTAACTCAAAACAATTTAGCAGAAATGACGAAGAAAGATTCACCAAGTATCTCAAGGCTGATTAACAATATGGAAAAAAGAGATCTAGTTACAAGGATCCCGCATCCTGTCGATAAACGTACGAACTTAATTTTTTTAACAGCAACAGGAAAGAAAATGCAAATGAGTATGATTGAACAAGCTCAAAATACAGTTGACCAAATTTCAAATGGAATTGAAAAAGAGGAGATGGAAATCTTCTTAAAAGTTTTAATGAAAATTGACCAAAACTTATCTGAATAAAAAACACTTCTTTTCTCTAAATGAGAATAGAGGTGTTTTTTTTGAAACCAATGAATATGAAACTGCAGGAACTTTATTTAACAAACAGTAGAAAACGATCTAATTAAAGGTACTCAAGCGTATCAAAATGACAATATTATTTACTTAAACCCAGTTTATTGGTATATCACTACTGGTGGGTTAACTGCAGTAGAAGGAATGAATGCTGAAGTAGACGCAGCACTAACTGAATAAATGTGGTTAGGCAGCAACAGTGGAGAACATTGTTGCTGCCTTTTTGGGTTAAACCGTACTAATAATGTAGGAGAATATCCTATGAACACTTGAATCTGTCTCCTTTATTCCTTTCTACGTTGAAGCTTTGGAATATAAAGATAGGTTCCCCATCTCCAAAACCACTCAACTGGACCGATATAAAAGTTGCGAAGCCACCACTTACTAACTAGTAATTGCAACGTGAAGAATAGAAATACAAACAACGTGCCTATAAAGATACCAATATTAGAATATAAACCGAGCCCATAGCCGTAAAATAAAGTGGTAAAAATAATTGACTGTAATAAATAATTAGTTAATGATAATCTCCCCACATACGTGAGAGGCTGTAGAAATTTTCGACCACGTTCATTTGCAGCGAGTAGTGCAATACTTGAAGCATAGAACATAGCAACAAGAGGCCCTCCAACGGTTGTATGCAGCATTTCAAAGGCATAGTTATCAATGAATAAATAGGCAATTTTACTTGGGAATCCAATCAATAGCGTAATCCACCAGATCCGTAAGAAAAGAGGGCGGTGTGATGAAACGTCTAACAGCCATTTCTTTCTACAAACAAATGCCCCTAGTAAAAACATTCCGAGAACACTAACCATTGCTGTCGCACTGATGATGATATCCCCTAACATTCCTAAACCAAGTGGATCGGCATGTAAGCGAAAGTTAACTACTTCTAAGTAACTACCCGACATTAATATTTCTTTTTCTTCTATTGAATAGTTTAAGAGTTGGTCATCTAGACTTGTTAATGAGTCTTCCTCAGGTGTAGCAATTGATATGGCCATAAGAAATAATAGGAGGAAGGACCAGATTAATAGACCTCTTTCTTTTAGTTTTAAAAAGAAAAATAGGATTAAGGCAGTAAGTGCGTAAACAAAGAGGATATCTCCATCCCATATGAACAATCCATGTAAATAACCAACGATTAACAATATGAATGTGCGTCTGAAGTAAACGACTCCAAATCGTAAACTTCTTTGTTCAAGCCGTTCTTTTAAATAGGCCATACCATACCCAAATAGAAAAGAGAAAAGAGTATAAAAGCTAGCTTGTGCAAAGACAATGATAAATCCTTCTGTTATTCGATCGACAATTCCAAGTGGATAAAGCTGATGGATATCAGGAATGACGAACAAGCCATATTGAAAGTGTAGACTATTGGCTATGAGAATGCCTAAGAGTGCTAAGCCTCTCATCATATCTAATGTAATAATGCGTTCACCTTCTTGTAAAGGTCTAGAGTCTTTATTCATGGATATCTCCTTTTTTATTTCCTTTAATTGTAAATTGAAATCAGTCAAATGAACAAGGCGAATGTATGATCTTTAAGTAAGATTTCTTTTAAGAACATACCACATGATATAAACTACTAATAGTAGAAAGTGAATATAAAGGAGTGAAGTATGTTGCAAAATAATTCCGTTGTTGATTTAATTCAAAGTCATCGTTCCATTCGTAAGTTTTCAGATAACCATCTATCAAGTGAACAAGTTGAGCAGATTATTGAGTCTGGACGTTGGGCTCCAACTTCTCATCATGTCCAGGCATACAGTGTCATCGTTGTACAAGATTTGGAAAAGAAAAAGAAGTTAGCCACTTTGTGTGGTAACCAATCTTATGTTGAGACATGCCCTGTATTTTTTGTCATTTGTGCTGATTTCTATCGGTTAAAACAGGCAAGTGACATCCATCAACAAGCTTTTGAAGTAGGAGAACAAGAACAAGTACTCGTAGGAGCTGTGGATGCCGCACTAGTTGCTCAAAATATGCTTTTAGCAGCAAGGTCCCTTGAACTTGGTGGCGTGATGATTGGAGGGATTAGAAATGATCAGCAAGCTGTGTCAGAGTTGCTTAATTTACCATCGTATACATTCCCAGTGATGGGCCTTTGTATCGGTTATCCGGAACAGAACCCTGAGCAGAAGCCCCGATTGCCTCAAAAAGCAGTAGTTCATTTAGAAGAGTATGATAAAGACCATTTAGTTGGAGCCATTCACAAGTATGACGAGGTTATGAAGAAGTATTATTATGAAAGAACGAAAGGAAAGCGTTTAGATACATGGTCGGAACAAATGGCGAATTTTCTATCAACTCCCAAAAGGCCACAGGTTGGTGACTTTTTAAAAAAGCAAGGTTTTCTAAAAAGATAAAATTTGCTTAATAAGCTTTTTTGTAAACACTAAGCTTTGAAATTATTAATTGATGTTTCAATTTTAACAGTGAGCCGTTCTTTAAGCAGCATGAAGGGGCTACTTGTTTGATGTAGAGAGGTGACGAACGTTGAAAGAATTTCCGCACTCAGATGCCTTGCAACGATTGCCAGAGCAGTTTTTTGCAAAGCTTGTAAATAAAGTAGTGAAAGTAAAAGAACAACATGATGATGTCATAAATTTAGGGCAGGGTAATCCTGATCAACCAACACCTAAGCCAATCGTTGATCAATTATCAAAAGCAGCAAATAATCCTTCTTATCATAAGTATCCGCCATTTGCTGGATATCCATTTTTAAAAGAGGCAGTAGCAGACTATTACAAGAGAGAATATGACGTTGATGTTGATCCAAAAACCGAAGTTGCGGTCCTTGCTGGAACGAAAACAGGTCTAGTAGAGATCAGCCAATGCTTACTTAATGCTGGAGACACTGTTCTAGTTCCTGATCCAGGATACCCCGATTATTGGTCGGGAATTGCATTAGCGGGTGCTAAGATGCATGAAATGCCACTTAAACATGAACATAATTTCCATCCGAACTTTTCAGAAATAAATGATGCAACTTTAAATGATGCTAAGTTAATGTTCTTAAATTATCCGAATAATCCAACAGGTGCAGTTGCGACCTCTGCGTTATTTGAAGACGCTATACAATTGGGAGATAAGCATGATGTATGCATTGTTCATGATTTTGCCTATGGTGCAATTGGCTTTGATGGAAAGAAACCAATCAGCTTTCTTCAAATACCAGGAGCAAAGAATGTTGGTGTAGAAATGCTAACCTTATCAAAAACTTACAATATGGCTGGCTGGCGCGTCGGATTTGTTGTAGGGAATCCAAGCATTATTAAAGCAATTGAATTAATTCAAGAGCATTATTACTGCAGTTTATTTGGAGGCATTCAAGAAGCAGCGGCTTTTGCCTTGAAGTCGGATCAATCAAGTGTCATAAAATTAGTCACAATGTATGAAAAACGGAGAAAGGCACTTGTTGATGCAGCTCAAAAGATTGGATGGAACGTTGAGGCACCTAAAGGTTCTTTCTTTGCATGGTTTCCTGTTCCCGAAGGATATAATTCTGAAACATTTGCTGATCTTGTGTTAGAAAAAGCTAGAGTTGTGGTCGCTCCAGGAGTTGGCTTTGGAAAGCATGGTGAGGGGTACGTGCGAATCGGTTTATTAAGTGAAGAGGAGGTACTCCAGGAAGCAATGGAACGAATTGGAAAACTTCAGTTATTTTCGTCCCCTTTGTAAAATAATTTATGGAATAGGACATCCGTCATCCTTCATATGAACATAGTGAATCTCATTTTGTTCAATTGGAGGGACGGCTTGTGATCAAACGTTTAGATAAGCTATTAATTGACTTGCCTAAGCCGGAGCATCCGGATGCCAATGCTGCTGCGGCAGTACAAGAATTACTTGGTGGTAAGTTCGGGGAAATGTCGACATTAAATAACTATATGTATCAATCTTTTAATTTTCGTAGCAAGAGGAAACTGAAACCGTTCTATGATCTAGTTGCAAGTATTACGGCTGAGGAATTTGGCCACGTCGAACTGGTATCTCATACAATTAACAACATGATTGAGGGCACAACCTTTACAGCAGATCCTGATATGCAACCAATGCAAAATGCAAAAGATAAGCGTAATACGTACCACTTTATTGATACTGCTCAAACGTCACGTCCAATGGATTCAATGGGGGCTCCTTGGAGAGGAGACCACGTTTTTAACAGTGGAAATCTGATTTTAGATTTATTGCATAATTTTTTCTTGGAGTGCGGCGCGAGAACACATAAGATGCGAGTATACGAAATGACGGAGAATCCAGTTGCCCGTGAAATGATTGGCTACCTCCTCGTACGGGGTGGTGTCCATGTTATTGCATATGCAAAAGCGCTTGAAATTGCAACGGGTGTCGACATGACGAAAATGGTACCAATCCCGAATTTATCAAACAAAGCTTTTGATTATGCTAGAAAGTATGAAGATCAGGGAATTCATCGCAAGTTGTATACATTTAGTGATACGGACTACCAAGATATCGACAAGATTTGGAAAGGAACCCACCCTGAGGATGGAAAGCCAGTAGAAGTCATTCGAGGCGCTCCACAAGGTGCACCGATCCCAGATTACCCAGAAATCCCAGAGGAATTTGCTCCAGGTATTTCACATGAGGACTTCTTGGAGATTGCCAAACGACTTCAACGTTCAGCTGGAATTTAGTATGAAGTAAAAGTGTTCCAATAGGTTAGTAACTTATTGGAACACTTTTATGCGTAATTTGTTAAATGAATAGGTCTACTAGATAATCGGTAACGCTATCATTCTTTACATTGTTTCAGTACAATAAAATCATATGATAAGTACCAAATGTTAGAGGAAATTTACTGTCATAATGAAAGGATGATAGCGATGAATATTTATTGCATTGGTCGCAATTACGCAAATCATGCCAAAGAATTAGGGAATGCGATTCCGGATCAACCACTTTTATTCTCAAAGCCTAGTCATTCGTTAATCATCACAAAAGGTCAATCCATTGTCCTTCCAAAGGGACGAGGAGAAATACATCATGAGTTAGAAATTGTCTTAAAAATTAATAAGTCTGTTCAAAAAGGAGACAAAGTGAATGATGTGGTTAGCGAAATGGCTTTGGGGCTAGATTTAACGTTAAGAGATGTTCAGTCTGAATTGAAAAAAAAGGGACAGCCTTGGCTTCGGGCCAAGGGATTTAAGAATTCGGCTATCATTACTGGTTTCTGGGAGTTTGACCAACAGGAGTGTGTTAACACAGACTTTGCTTTCGAGGTGAATGGGAAAATGGTTCAAAAAGGTAATATTCAAGATATGATGTTTGATTTTCAAGAGATTATTGATGAATGTGCGGATTGGTTTGGATTAGCAGAAGGTGATCTTATTTTTACAGGGACACCTGAAGGAGTAGGTCCTTTACAATCTAATGATATTGGGAGAATGTTTTGGGGGAAAGAAGAAAAAGGTACTTTTTCGGTGGCTCCTTAAAAAAATAATCTTTTTCAAATCTAAAGTACGAGAGGAGATAAAGTGAATCAGACAAAAGTTTTCGCGCATCGAGGTTTCTCTAGTCAGAATCCTGAAAATACAATGGCGGCCTTTATGGCTGCGGTTAACGCAAATGCTGATGGAATTGAGCTTGATGTTCAGTTAACCTTAGATGAAATCCCTGTTATTATTCATGATGAAACATTAGATAGGACGACATCAGGTTCTGGATTCGTACAAAGCTACACATTAGAAGAAATAAAAAAATTGAGCGCTGGTGCATGGTTTAGCCAAACATTTAAAGACGAACAAGTTCCAACACTTGAAGAAGTCTTAATATGGTCAAAGGATCATTCTATCGTATTAAATATTGAACTAAAAAGCCAAATCAATGATAGAAATAAGGCAGCGTCTATTATTTTTCCGTTAATAAAAAAACATGGACTAGAAGAGCAAGTTATTATATCATCTTTTGATCACAAAGTGATTGCGTTATGTAAAGAGCAGGCGCCTATGCTTGAAACAGCAATTATTGTTTTAGCAGCACTTCATGAACCTGTAACGTATTTAAGGAATGTTCAAACGCAAGGGTATCATTTTTATTATAAAAGTTTGTTAAATGCAGAAATTGAAGATCTTATTAAGAGAGGAATTCGTTTAAGACCTTATACAGTTAATGATGATTATCAAATAAAACGGTTTATTCAGCTCGGTTGTGAAGCAATTATTACAGATCACCCTAAAAAGGCAGTAGACATACGAAGCTGTTACTTTAATCAACCTAACAAATAGTCTGAAAGAAGGGTTATCCCAAAGGTCTGTTCTTGCTTGACCTATTGGGATAGCCCTCATCTTTTTATAAAATTGGATGTGTTGGAACTGAGGTAGGTTGAATATTCCAAATTTCTTCAGCGTATTGTCTAATTGTTCGATCACTTGAAAAAGCACCAGAGTGCCCAATATTAACAATACTTTTTTGTAACCAATCTCTTTGGTTTTGGTACGTATGGTCAACACGGTTCTGAGTAGAGAGATAACTATCAAAGTCTCGCAGGACAAAATACTCGTCATTATTATAAAGAAGTGAATAGAAAATATCTTTGAAATCAACATCATCCCCTGAAAAATGCTGATTAACAAGAAGATCCATTACATTTCGTAATCTTCTATCATTATTATAATAATCCCTAGCACGATAGTCTCCACGCATTTGGTAATTAAAAACTTCTTCTGAAGTTATACCGAAAGTAAAAATATTGTCACTTCCTACATACTCACCAATCTCTACATTTGCCCCATCTTGAGTGCCAATTGTTAATGCACCGTTCATCATGAGTTTCATATTCCCAGTACCGGACGCTTCTTTACTAGCTGTAGAGATTTGTTCACTGACATCTGCAGCCGGAATGATTTGTTCAGCTAATGTCACTTGATAATTTTCTAAAAACAGAACTTTTAGGTGTTTGCTAATAGTTGGATGGTGGTTAATCTTTTCTGCAACAGCATTAATGAGCTTAATTACTTGTTTAGCAAATGTGTAACCAGGTGCTGCTTTTGCTCCGAAAATAAATATACGTGGAGTCATTTTGATATCAGGGTTCTCTAAACAAGTATTATAAAGATGAATGATATGAAACAGATTTAGCAACTGACGTTTATATCCGTGTAGACGTTTAATATGAACATCAACAATTGCATGATCATCAATTGTGAGATTGTAATGTTGTTTAATATACGTAGCTAACTTCTTTTTGTTCTCATGTTTTACGCGAGAAACTGAATCTTGAAAAGCTGGATCCGTAGCATAAGGGAGCAGAGAAACAAGCTGTTCCGGTTTCCTTATCCAATCAGTGCCAATCGCTTCGGAAATGACATGAGCAAGACCTGGATTGGCATTTAGAAGCCACCGTCTATGAGTGATTCCATTTGTCTTATTATTAAATCGGTCAGGATAAACAATATGAAACGGCTTCATTACACGATCCTTTAATATGCTCGTATGTAACTTTGCAACACCATTAATACTAAAGCTTCCTACCATTGCTAGATGAGCCATATGAATCTGTCCATAAGCTAATATGGCCATTTCTGGTATCTTTTCGCGTAATTCAGGGTAGTCAAACCAAAGCATTTTGCAGAAGCGTTCATTTATTTCATAGATGATTTGGTACAGTCTTGGAAACAACGTTTCAATCATATCTTCTGGCCATTTCTCTAAAGCTTCACTTAAAGTCGTGTGATTCGTGTAAGCAACCGTCTCTTGAGTTATCGCCCAAGCTTCATCCCAACCTAGTCTCTCATCATCAAGCAAAAGGCGCATTAACTCTGGGACTACAAGGCTTGGATGGGTATCGTTTATCTGGATAACGACATGTTTAGAAAGTTCATTTAGTGGTTTATTTCGTTTTTTGTACCTTTGGAGGATACTTTGTAAACCTGCAGATACAAGAAAATATTGTTGTTTTAGGCGCAATATTTTCCCTTCATAATAGGAATCATCGGGATAAAGAAATTCTGAAATTTTCTCAATGGAACGTTTATAATCAAGGTAGTGATAGTAATCATGGCCGCGGCTTGAATGAAAGTGGAAGTGATTCGTAGTTGATTCAGCGCTCCATAACCGAAGTGTATTTACTGTATTATTGTCGTAACCTACGATTGGTACATCATATGGGATTGCGAGAACACGCTCATAATCATGATGTTGAAAATGGAGCTCACCATTAATCGTTGTAGTCTCAACAGTCCCACCAAAGCGAACTTCAATTGCTTTATCATTTCGCTTTGTTTCCCACATGTACTCATCTTCTAACCAGTAGTCTGGTAGCTCTACCTGGTAGCCATTTACAACCTTTTGTTGGAATAAACCGTATTTATAACGAATGCCCATTCCATATCCAGGTAGTTGAAGAGAGGCAAGGGAATCTAAAAAGCATGCTGCTAGACGCCCAAGTCCTCCATTTCCAAGCCCTGCATCATGTTCTTCTCTAAAAACTTCCTCTGGATTGAAACCAAGGGAGGTTAATGTTTCTTTGTAGACATCTAGTAGTCCCATATTAAGTAAATTGGTCTCAATCATTCTCCCTAGGAGAAATTCCATTGAAAAATAATAAACTTGTTTAGACTCGTTCTCATCATATGTTTGCTGCGTCATTTGCCAATTAGGGTGTATGGAATCTTTCATTATCAGACAAATGGATTGAAACACATCTTTTGTCGTAGCTTCCTCGAGGCTTTTACCGAATGATGAGGTGAGCTTCTCTTTCAGTAACTGACTTAGATTGTCGACGTTCATTGTCATGTTTTTCCTCCTCATTCACCTGCATCGTTAGCATATTATACACTTTCAAATAGCTAGATGCAGAATGTTCCCAATTTAATTTGGATTTGTAGACGTTCTTTAGGAGTCGGTTCCAGTGTGTAGGTTGATAGTACAAATGGATGGCATAACGGATGGTGTTTAAAAAGTCATAGGCATTATAATTCGTGAACGAAAAGCCATTTCCTTCTCCATTAAATTCATTATACGGTTTTATTGTATCTTTTAACCCTCCTGTTTCTCGAACAATCGGAATACTTTCATATCGAAGGGCTATTAATTGCCCTAAACCACAAGGTTCAAATCTTGATGGCATAAGAAAGAAATCAGAGGCTGCGTAAAGTCTGTGAGCGAGCCCTTCATGAAAGACATTTATGAATCGACATGAATTAGGAAATCTGTCTGAAATAGAATGAAAGGCTTCTTCAAAACGGGCTTCTCCTGTTCCCATAATGACCACTTGAACGGTTTCGGTACTCAACAACTCGTCAAGAATGTGGGTGAGAAGTGGAAGACCTTTTTCTTCTACTAAACGACTAATTAAAACAAACATAGGTATATCGTTTGAGATGATTAGATCTAACTCTTGTTGCATTATTCTTTTATTCTCTTTTTTTCCTGCGTAATTCTTAGAGTAAGGTACTGAAACATTAAGATCAGATTGAGGATTATAAATCTCTTCATCTATCCCATTAACAATTCCTGTAATACTCGATATTCTTTCAGCTAAATACTTTTCTAAGCCTTCGCCGTAATAAGGATCTAATATCTCTTTTGCGTAAGATGGACTAACTGTTGTAACCCAATCTGCATGAACTAGTGCACCTTTCATAAAGTTAATCGTTCCATTAAGTTCAAGCCCACCCAAATGAACAAGGTCTAAATGCAATAATTCCTCAAAGATTGAGAGGGGGAAAACACCTTGGTATTTTAAATTATGAATAGTAAAGACAGTTTTAATAGGCTGTTGATAGACTCCAGCCTTGATATAGAGAGGGATCAGTCCGGTTTGCCAATCATGGCAATGGATAATGTCTGGAACTAGACTTATATGATTAAGAGTTTCAAAAAAAGCATGAGTAAAAAAGGCGAACCGTTCGGCATCATCTGGCTCCCCATATAGATGAGCTCTGTTGAAATAGTATTCGTTATCAATAAAATAATACGTTACGCCTTCTTGTTTATAAGAAAGCAACCCACAATATTGTTTTCTCCACTTTACCCAAACATCAAAAGATGATTCAAATTGTAGTTGGCTTTGTATTTCTGATGGCATGGATCGGTATTTAGGTAAGATCACCGTTAGATCATGCTTTTTATTTGCAAGTGCCTTAGGAAGAGAAGCTATGACATCTGCTAACCCTCCGGTCTTAAAGAAAGGTGCACATTCGGATGCCGCCATTACAATATTCATCAGTTTAACTCCTTTCGAACTATTATTTTAGGGATTACAATACTTTTCTCTTAGCAACGATGTATGGGTTCTCTGGTGCACCAATAAAAGTGCGGTCAGGTGAAATAATGATGTCTTTATCTAGTACGACATTCTGTAACAAGGTTCCTGCTTGTATTTCGCAACGTTGCATAATAATTGAATTTCGGACGACAGCGTCTTTATGTATGTGAACGCCGCGGAATAAGATGCTATTTTCAACTGTACCTTCAATCACACAACCATTTGCTATTAATGAACCCTTAGCGATAGCGCTTTTTGCATACTTAGTTGGTGGTTCATCTTTAGGTTTCGTGTAAATTGGCTTTCTATTTAAAAACAATTGAGCATAAACGTCTATGTCTAATAAAGACATACTGTGTTTATAGTAGCTTTCTATTGAATTAATGACTGCTAGGTATCCATTGTATTCATAAGAACGCACAGTAAGACGATTTAAATTGGCAATAATTCCATCAAGTAGTAAATTTTCTTTCTTTCTAGCAATACAGAAATCTACTAGCTCTAACAATAGAGACTTTTTAATAATATACATATCCATAAATAAATTTGGATTGTTTGCATCAGTCGTAATGTTTAATACGTTTCCAAACTCATCTAACTCTAGTTTCTTTTCGGTTAAGTGCTCACTTTGTAAATGGGTGACAGGCTGATAGATTGTGGTTACATCTGCTCCAGTATTAAGGTGATGTTGAAATACTTTCCTATAGTCAATATTGCATATGTGGTGACTACCAGTAATAAGAACATATTCTCCTAATCCCCGGTTAAAGAAGTCTCTATTGTTGTGAAAATGCTGCAAGTCTCCTCTGGAGAAATCGGTAGGGTCATTCCAATCAGGAGGAAGAATGAATAATCCCCCTCTTTTTCGGTCTAAATCCCACGGCTTTCCTGTGCCTAAGTGATCCATGAGTGATCGATATTTTTGCCTTGTGAAAACGGCAATATCTTGAATTTGAGAATTAACCATATTAGAAAGGACAAAATCAATCATTCGATACCTACTACCGAATGGAACGGCAGCTCCGCACCGGAAATACGTAAGTTCTTTTAATAAATCTAATTCACCATCTAATTGAATAACGCCGATAAGTTTTTCCATACATTTCGTCCTCTCAAGTATATTTTATCTAGGGATTGTTGCGAAGTTTTGAATAGGGGTTTCTTTATCTATTACGATGATTTCATTATCGGGTGATTCTATTTCTGTATAATCAGGAATCATTACTCCTTCGGCTAAGATCACTTTCTTTAACTTGACATTTTGACCGATTTTTACATTTGGCATGACGACACATTGGTCTAGGTGACTATGGCAGCCAACACCAACTTGATGAAATAAAATAGACTTGGAAACCTCTCCGTAAATGACACATCCTTCATTAACTAGAGAGTCTGTGACATGAGCTTGAGGTGAAATATATTGCGGTGATTGACATTCGTGAACGGAGTAGATGCGCCAGTTGTATTCATTAAGTTTTAGAGAAGGTTGTTTATTCAATAAATCCATATTGGCTTCCCAAAAACTTTGAACTGTTCCGACATCTTTCCAGTACCCTGAAAACGGATAAGCAAAGAGCTTTCGATTATCTTTAAGCATAGCTGGGATTATATCTTTTCCAAAGTCGTGACTAGACTCCTTGGATTGTGCATCCATATTTAAATAGGATTTTAAAATTGACCAGTTGAAAATGTAAATCCCCATAGATGCCAAATTGCTTTTAGGGTTTGAAGGCTTTTCTTCAAACTCGATAATATCTCCATTATCAGTTGCGTTCATAATACCGAAACGACTAGCTTCTTCCCATGGAACTTCTATAACAGAGATAGATGCATCAGCTCCACGCTCCTTATGGTATTCAAGCATTAGGCTGTAATCCATCTTGTATATGTGGTCACCAGATAAAATTAAAACGTATTCAGGATCATACTGCTCAATGAAGTAGCGATTTTGATAGATGGCATCTGCTGTCCCTAAATACCATGATCCCCCTCGTTTTTCAACAAAAGGAGGAAGTGAAGTTAACCCTCCATTACGTCTATCTAAATCCCAAGGTGTTCCAATTCCAAGGTGATTATTTAGCGCGAGTGGCTCATACTGAGTTAGTACGCCAACGGTTTCAATACCTGAGTTAATGCAATTACTTAATGGGAAATCAATAATTCGATATTTACCTCCAAAATAGACAGCAGGCTTGGCTAGTTTTTTTGTTAGATTTCCAAGCCGTTTCCCTTCACCACCTGCTAGTAGCATTGCAACACATTCTTTACTTCTATTCATTTTTACCGCCCCAGTCTGAATTAATTTTAAACGTAAAAGAACCATTTTGTGGGGATACTAGTTATTTCAATAGAGGTATCCTTTATTGTAGTGGCATGACCACATGTTGTTTTCAGTGTATGCGAGTGGGAGCGCTTAACATTCCAATCAAATTAAATTTTTTAATTGAAATTTGGAGCGCGATTTTACGAGAAGAAAGAAGAACTCAATAAGACGATTGATTAATACTAGGAAATTAATGAGGGTGCTCTTTCTAGGTAAGTGAGAATTCATAATTTATGAGTGAAATGCAAAAGAGTGTTCATCATAAAGAAAAAAGGGTAAACTTCATGAATGGATAGAAAGGAGTGGATTCGATGTCTAAAAAAATAGATGTTTCTAAATTTGAGAAAAAGATGTTTATTCGTAATATTGAGCCGGATGACTTTGATGATATTATTGAAATGTCGAAATTGTGCTTCCCGAATATGGAGCCTTGGGAGCGCGAACATTTGCAAAGTCATGTTGATATTTTTCCGGAAGGTCAATTTTGTGTAGAGTATGACGGAGAAATTATCGGGTCTTGTTCTAGCCTTATTATTAATTTTGATGAATACGATGACCAACATACTTGGGATGAAATAACGGATAGTGGATATATAACAAATCATGATTATGAAGGGTATAATTTATATGGAATTGAGGTCATGGTTCATCCTGAATACAGACGAATGAAGATTGGTCATAGGTTATATGAAGCAAGGAAGGATTTAGCCAGGGAGTTAAACTTAAAAAGCATTATTATTGGTGGTCGTATTCCTAATTACTTTAAGCACGCTAAAGAAATGACACCAAGGCAATATGTTGAAGAAGTTACCATGCATAACATTTATGACCCTGTTCTTACGTTTCAAGTAATGAATGGCTTTACTATGAAACGTATTAACCCAAATTACTTAGAGGACGACCGAGCGTCACTTCGGTATGCTACGTTAATGGAATGGAATAATATTGATTATCGTCCTACAGTTCCAAAACGACAATTTAAAACATCGTTCCCTGTTCGAATCACAACGATTCAGTATGCAATGAAGAAAATTTCCTCTTTTGAGGATTTTGCTATTCAATGTGAATACTATACAGATGTTGCTGCTAGCTATCATTCTGACTTTGCAGTATTTCCTGAAATTTTCACATTGCAACTGTTATCGTTCTTACCTGAGAAAAGCCCAAGTCTTGCAATAAGACGATTAACGGAGTTTACAGAGGATTATATTGAACTGTTTACGATGCTTGCTGTTAAATACAATGTGAACATTATTGGTGGTTCACACTTTGTTGAAGAAGAAGGGAAAATTTATAATATTGCTTATTTATTTAGACGAGATGGGACAATTGAAAAACAGTACAAACTTCATATTACTCCAAATGAGCGGAAATTTTGGGGGATATCTGGTGGTAACCATGTAAATGTATTTGATACTGACTGCGGAAAAATTGCGATTCAAATTTGTTATGATATTGAATTTCCAGAGTTAGCAAGAGTCGCCGTTGATAAAGGGGCAAATATAATTTTCACTCCATTTTGTACAGATGATCGCCAAGGGTACCTTCGCGTTAGATATTGTTCTCAAGCTAGAGCGATTGAAAATCAGGTGTACACGGTCCTGTCTGGAACGGTTGGTAATTTAACAGATGTAGAAAACATGGATATTCAATATGCACAATCAGGCATTTTTAGTCCTTCTGATTTTACGTTTGCTCGTGATGGAATTGTCGGTGAGTGCCTAGCGAATATAGAAACAGTCGTGGTGGGTGACGTTGATTTAGAGATACTTAGAAGGAATCGACGTGCTGGTAGTGTGAATCAACTACGTGATCGTAGGCACGACATATATTCGATAAATTATAAACAATCATAATTTTTATGTTTACCTCCTCTCTAGTTTGGATAGGCTGATGTGTGACTCATAAGGGAGGTCAGCTTGATGAGACTAGAGAGGGAACCATTAGAAAAGAAACCCATGATAATGCTAATTCTAATATGTATTTTAATCCTTTCCTCTTACTTGCTTGCCACATTGCCAAACACGGAAAAGATTGAAACGAATTGGACATTATCATTTACAGGGGCAGATGAGTTTTTTCAGACAGGACAAGTAACAGATTTTCATGTTTTTCTTGAGGATGAGTTTGGAAGTGCTATTGAAAATGCCACCGTTACTGCTGTATTCGACCGACCAGATACCGTTCATCATATAAAAAAAGTATTTAGTCGGGTAGAAGGTGGTCTTTATGAAACGGATATAGTGTTTTCTGTACCTGGAACGTGGATTGCAATGGTTGAAGTAGAAAAAGGAGATCATATTTACAGAAATCAAATATTATTCACTGTCGATGGATCGATTGCCTCAGAAGCAAACCGAGACCCAAAAGATCATTTTCATTTAGAACAACCTCTTCCATCAGAGTTACAACGGAGTTTGAATAATATTCCAGTATTTAACAAATGATTAAAGCACATGTTCAGATGGCACAGAAAAAGGTGATGTTGACCTTTTTCTGTGCCATCTTTTTCACTTCATTTTTTTATCTTTCACTTTTATTTTTGGAATTTTAAAGGATAATTAGGTCCTAGGGTAGAATTGAAATGCTATAATAAAAGACATACTGCATGAATTAGGAGGAAGAAAATGACTTGGAAAGATCAATATCAAAAGTGGACCAATTTTTCAGCTTTAGAAGAAGAATGGAAAGAAGCGCTAATTGAGAAGAAAGAAAACGAAGTAGAGCTTGAAGATTGCTTTTATAAAGATTTAGAGTTTGGAACTGGGGGTATGAGAGGCGAAATTGGTCCAGGACCAAATCGAATGAATACATATACTATTCGTAGAGCAGCTGAAGGTCTAGCACGCTTCATTGAAAAGGCAGGTACGGAAGCAAAAGCACGTGGAGTGGCAATTGCATTTGATTCTAGACACAAATCTAGACAGTTTGCTTTAGAATCCGCTCTTACATTAGGGAAGCATGGCATTAAGTCGTATTTATTTCATGAGCTTCGCCCGACACCTGAACTTTCTTTTGCTGTGCGCCATTTAAATGCATACGCAGGAATTGTTATTACAGCAAGTCATAATCCACCAGAATACAATGGTTTTAAAGTGTATGGTGAAGATGGTGGACAATTACCACCAGGGCCTGCAGATGAGCTTGTTCGCTATGTAAATGAAATTGAAGACGAACTTCAAATTGAAGTTGCTGATGAATTAGACCTTAAAGGAAGTCGTTTACTTCAAGTAATTTCAGATGATATTGATAGCGCTTATAATGAGAAGCTACAGTCAATCATTGTTCAAAAAGAGATCATTGAAGAATTTGGTGACAAGGTAAAGATCGTTTTTACACCTCTACATGGAGCAGCTAATATTCCTGTTCGACGTGTTCTGGAGAGTAGTGGTTTTTCTCAAGTAATAGTTGTTCCTGAGCAAGAATTGCCTGATCCGAATTTCTCTACAGTGAAGTCACCTAATCCAGAGGAGCACGCTGCTTTTGAATTAGCAATTGAGCATGGGAAGAAGCTTGATGCCGATGTGTTAATCGCAACTGATCCAGATGGTGATCGTGTAGGTGTAGCGGTTAAAAACCGTGAAGGAGACTATGTAGTTTTAACAGGAAATCAAACAGGTGCCTTAATGCTAGACTACATCTTGTCACAAAAACAAGCACAACAAATCTTGCCTGCTAATGGCGTTGTGTTAAAAACAATTGTTACATCTGAAATTGGTAGAGCGGTTGCAGATGAATATAATTTGAAAACAGTTGACACTTTAACTGGTTTCAAATTTATTGGTGAGAAAATTAAACAATATGAACAATCAGGTGAACATAGTTTCTTGTTTGGATATGAAGAGAGCTATGGCTACTTAATTGGCGACTTTGTCAGAGACAAAGACGCTGTTCAAGCTTGCCTATTAGCTGCAGAGTTAGCTGCGTACTACAAATCACGTGATATGAACTTGTACGATGGGCTCATTGAAATCTTTGAGAAATACGGTTATTACCAAGAAGGACTAGAATCATTGACTTTAAAAGGAAAAGCGGGAATTGAGCAGATTAATCAAATTCTCACTTCTTTCCGAGAAACTCCACCGACTGATCTTGATGGAGACAAGATTGTAACGATTGAAGACTATAAGTCAAGCAAATCAAAGAATGCAATAACAGGTGAAGAGAGTACGATCGAATTGCCACCATCTAATGTATTAAAATATATTTTAGAGGACGGCTCTTGGTTCTGCATTCGTCCATCAGGAACTGAACCGAAGATTAAATTTTACTTTGGAGTCAATAAAGAAACATTAGAAGAGAGTCAAAATTCGCTGGAACAACTAAAACAAGCCGTCATGGGCCTAGTTCACAAGCTTATATAAACAGCAAAAAGCTACCAAGTTTGGTAGCTTTTTGCTGTTTATATAAGAAATAAGAGCAAGTTCTACTCATGATTTGTATCTACTCATCATAAATTGAAAGAAAGCACGTTCAAGGAGGGATTCGAATGTCGTCGGAAAATTGGAAGCAACTTGAACACTCTATTGCTGAAATTACAGAAATTGCTGAGGGTTTTGGTCTCGATTATTACGAAATGAGATATGAGATTTGTCCAGCTGAAATTATTTATACATTCGGTGCTTATGGGATGCCAACTAGGTATAGTCATTGGTCCTTTGGTAAGCAATTTCATAAAATGAAACTGCAATATGATTTGGGACTTAGCAAAATCTATGAACTTGTAATCAACTCTGATCCTTGTTATGCATTTCTATTAGACAGCAATTCTCTTATCCAAAATAAATTAATTGTTGCCCATGTTCTTGCTCATTGTGACTTCTTTAAAAATAATGTCAGGTTTTCAAATACTCGCCGAGACATGGTGGAAAGTATGAGTGCAACAGCTGAACGAATTGCTCATTATGAACATGTACATGGAAAAGAAGAAGTGGAGAATTTTCTAGATGCAGTTTTAGCTATACAGGAACATATTGATCCAAGTATTCTACGTCCAAAACTGAATTGGAGCATGGAGGACGAGGAAGAGCTAGAGCCGAAGAAGAAACTATCGGAATATGATGATTTATGGGCTCTTGATGAAAAGAAGAAAACTGAAAAACCTAAGCCGAGAAAGAAACATTTCCCTCCAAGTCCTGAAAAAGATATATTGTTATTTATTGAGGAGTATAGTAGAGAACTAGAACCATGGCAGCGTGATGTACTAACAATGATGCGAGAGGAAATGTTATATTTTTGGCCACAACTAGAAACAAAAATCATGAATGAAGGATGGGCGTCATATTGGCATCAACGTATCCTTCGAGAAATGGATTTGACTAGCGAGGAGACGATTGAATTTGCTAAATTAAATGCGGGCGTTGTACAGCCATCGAAGACAACTATTAACCCATATTATTTAGGCTTGAAAATATTTGAAGATATCGAAGAAAGATATAATAATCCGACAAAAGATATGCAAGAACGTCAAGGTGTAACTCCAGGTAGTGGACGAGAGAAGATGTTTGAAGTACGAGAAATTGAATCAGATATTTCCTTCATTCGAAACTATTTAACGAAGGACCTCGTTACCCGAGAAGACATGTACCTATTTCAAAAACAAGGTGCTGATTACAAAATCATTGATAAACAATGGGAACAAGTGAGAGATCAATTAGCCCAATCTCGAGTAAATGGAGGTTTCCCGTACTTAGTCGTTACAAACGGCGATTATTTGAAAAATGGGGAACTTTATATTAAACACAATTATGAAGGAACAGAATTAGATGTTGGTTATTTAGAAAAGGTACTCCCATATCTATACCAACTATGGGGACGCCCTGTTCATATCGAAACCATAATAAACGAAAAAGAAATCGCCTTCGTCTACGACGGAAAAAAAGTCCATAGAAAATATCTGTAGAGTTAATGAAAAAAGGCGCCCTTTCCTTTTTTCATTAACTCGAAGCGATGAGCGAAGCCGCCGTAATGTCTTAAGCATAAAGGAGCGGGTTTCTCCTTTAGGCGCACGGCGAGCGTAGCCATCGCAAACATGTTCGCACAAATACCGCCAATAGTACTTTCACATTAAAAGAACGAGAGGATGAGCAGGACTGCCGTAATGTTTTAAGCATAAAGGAGCGGGTTTCTCCTTTATGCGCACGGCGAGAGAAGCCATCGCAAAGATGTTCGCACTATTAAGTAAAAAAGCGCCCTTTCCTTTTTTCATTAACTCGAAGCGATGAGCGACCGCAAATCCTTCTCTAATAATCCATTGGTAAGCTCCTCTCCCGAGCTTACCTGTTTCAGTTAAAATAATCGAATATTTTTTGAAAATGCGGAAAATTGAAAAATGATATTGACGAATTCTTTATGACAGGAGTAGTATTATTGATAGTCAATAATAATTCGATAAGCTAAATATTAGATTTTGGAAATATTGATAAACGGGGGAGTGACTATGGAAACATTTAAACGGTTAAAGCAATTTTATTGGCCTTACAAAAGTTATTTTATTTGGTCGCTGTTAGCACTTTTAATTGTCACTGGAATGACGGTTCTTTATCCAGTGATTTTACAGTTTACGATTGACCATGCTGTACGGGCAGAGAATTATGAATTAATCCCATATTTAGCCTTGGCTATTGTTGTGGTTATGGCGTTAAAAGGTGGAGCTGTTTATATTCATCAATATTTCGGTGATCTTTTTGGGATCACGACCGTCTACAAATTACGAAATACGTTGTATAGAAAACTCCAATTTCTTCCTTTTCGTTACTATGACAATGCAAAAACGGGAGATTTAATGTCACGATTAACAGGAGACGTGGAGACATTTCGGTTTTTCCTATCTTTTGGTTGCGCGCAAGTAGTGAATTTTGTCTTCCTTGTTGGTTTTAGTATGACTGTGATGTTTTACTACTCCATCCCGCTTACTCTTGTAACATTGGCGGTACTTCCTTTTTTGGCAATCACTGTGAGAAAATTTGATAAACGAGTTCATCCTGGATTTCGTGGAATTCGAAAGTCTTTAGCAAGGTTGAACACAAAAGTACAAGAGAATGTAAGCGGAATGCATACTGTAAAGGCATTGTCTCAAGAAGATCAAGAAATAAATCGCTTCGAAAAATCAAATGAAGACTATCGACAAAAACATCTTGATATTTCAAAAATTTGGGGTAACTATTTTCCGTTCATGGAGTTTTTAGGGAATTTATCGGCGGTTTTCCTTTTGGTATTTGGTGGATATTTAACAATACAAGGTAGTTTACAGCCTGGTGAACTTGTTGCCTTTTTTAGTTTGGTTTGGTATATCATCGGTCCAATTATGAATTTAGGTTTTATTATCAACATGTTTTCACAATCAAAAGCATCAGGCGAACGTTTGCTAGAGATTCTTGATGAAGAAGAAAGAATTGATGAGGCATTGCCTAATACAAAATGTAATGAATTTGTAGGTGAAGTTGTATTTAATGAAGTCTCCCTTACATATGGAGCAAAGTCTGCATCTGCACTTAAAGGAATCTCTTTTGAAGCGAGCAAAGGGAAAACCATAGGCCTAGTTGGAGCTACAGGTTCAGGGAAATCAAGTATTATCCAACTCATAACAAGGTTTTATGAACGTTCATCAGGAGAAATCTTCATTGACGGTAAATCGATAGATGAGTATACCCTAGGTGATCTAAGAGAACAAATAGGAGTTGTGTTACAAGAAACGTTTTTATTCTCGTCGACGATTCGCGATAATCTTGCCTACGGAAGACCTGATATATCAATGAAGGAAATTATTGAAGCAGCAAAACGTGCCGATGCTCACGATTTTATCACTGCACTACCAGATGGATATGAGACGGTCCTTGGAGAGCGGGGGCTTGGTTTATCGGGGGGACAGAAGCAGCGGATCGCAATTGCAAGAGCGTTCATCATGGATCCGAAGATTTTGATCTTAGATGATGCCACGAGTGCTGTAGATATGCAAACAGAAGTGAAGATTCAAAAGGCCTTCCGTGAAGTGATGGAAGGACGTACAACCTTTATTATTGCTCACCGTATTTCATCTGTGAAACATGCCGATGAAATCCTTGTTCTTGAAGATGGGGAAATTTGTGAGCGTGGAACTCACAAAGAACTGCTAAATTCGGGTGGACTTTACCGTAGAATTTACGATATCCAAAACCAAGATCAAGAATACGTTCTTCAACAGGCTTAAGGGGGAAACCATGGATACGACAAAGCGATCAAGATTTCATTATACGACAGAACAAATCATTGAAAAACCATTCAATTGGTCACAGATGGTTCGCCTTTTTGGATATATGAAGCCTTATGCGTGGACGCTTTTACCGAAAACCATTATTGCTATGTTAATTGTTACAGCAGTAAGAGTAGCTGTTCCTATTTTTATCGGCGTATTAGCGATTGATTATGCGATTATACCAGGCGATTTAAACTTACTTTATTCATTTGCTGCAATTGTACTTGGACTTTATCTTTTTTCATGGATTGCAAATGTATTTCGAATTAGATGGATGAATGAAATCGGCCAGCATATGATATTTGATATTCGGACAGCGCTATTTAATCACATACAGAGATTATCACACCGCTTCTTCGATCAACGTTCAGGAGGATCAATTCTGGTCCGAGTAATCAATGACGTAAATTCAATGCAAGATCTATTTACGAATGGTGTAGTCAACTTATTGATGGATATCGTCATGCTAGTAGGGATTATCATCATATTGTTTGCATTAAGCCCTGAGCTTGCGATGTTAATATTAATCGTGTTGCCAATCATGTTCTTTATTTCCACGAAACTTAGAAGGAAGATACGGAGATCCTGGCAGACAGTACGTGTAAGACAGTCAAAAATGAATTCACATCTCAATGAAAGTATTCAAGGAATTCGTGTTACACAAGCCTATGCACAGGAAAAAGAAAACATGGAGTTCTTTGATGGTGTTAATACAGATAACTATGAAAGTTGGAAACACGCAACACGAATGAATGCAATCTTTCGTCCGTTTGTTGAAATGTCCAGTGCCGTAGGAGCTGTCGTATTAATTTGGTATGGGGCTTCTTTGATCGAATCAAATACAATTTCCATTGGGATTTTTGTATCATTTGCTTTTTACTTAGGGATGTTCTGGGAACCAATTTCTAGATTAGGGCAAGTTTATAATCAATTACTCGTTGGAATGGCTTCGTCAGAACGAATCTTTGAGTTCCTTGATGAAAAGCCATCTGTACCAGAAAAGAAAGACGCAATTTCTATATCAAAGGTAAAAGGCGACATTATTTTTGAAGATGTTCAATTTGCTTATGATGAATCAAGAAAGGCTCTTCAAGACATTAATTTAACATTTGAAGCTGGTCAAACCATTGCGCTAGTTGGTCATACAGGTTCAGGGAAATCAACAATCGTGAATTTAATGAGTCGCTTTTATGATCCGACAAAGGGCCGAGTTCTCCTTGATGGAGTGGATTTGCGTGATCTGCGTTTAGATGAGTTACGTTCTAATGTCAGCTATGTGTTGCAAGATACGTTTATCTTTGCAGGAACGATTATGGATAATATTCGCTTCGGGAGACCAGGTGCTACTGATCAAGAAGTAATTGAAGCAGCTAAAGCAATTGGTGCACATGAATTTATTATAAAGTTAGAAGATGGTTATGATACTGAAGTAGAAGAGAAAGGAAACGTCCTTTCGGTAGGAGAACGTCAATTGTTGTCCTTTGCACGTGCTTTACTTGCGAATCCACGGATTCTCATTTTGGATGAAGCCACAGCAAGTATTGATACAGAGACAGAACTGAAGATTCAAGAAGGGTTAAAACGATTATTAGCAAATCGTACGGCAGTGATGATCGCACACCGTTTGTCTACGATACGCGATGCAAATAAAATTATCGTGTTAGAGCAAGGGAGTGTTTTAGAAGAAGGCACCCATGATGAATTAATGCAAAGTACAGGAGCTTACTATAACCTTGTAAAATCGCAATATGCTGCAATGATGGATAAGGGATAGATCAAGGTTTGTGTGGACTTATAATGCCTAGCAATAGTAGAAACAGATTGTGGGTGATAATTACTCACGTTTGTGTTTTCAGCTGATGCTTATTATGAGTCCATTTTTAATGAATTTTAAGCTTAATTCAAAATGTATAACACTTACAATTGTTAAAAGTATCATTATTATATTTACGTCCCACTACTTTTTTCTTGTCTCTAAAGCGTCTAAATAGTATCCTTATAGGGGCAAACAGGTCATGTGGAGAATATTCTTATAGGTGATGGAAAAAGTAATTTATAGGATCTATTGTAAAGTGAGTAAGATTTATTGACAAATCAATAAATCGGAGTAGAATAGATGTAATATTCTAAATTTTATAAAAAAATAGAGGTGCTAGAAATGAAGTATGCCTTTGCAGATCGAGTTCGGTATTTACAATCTTCTGCGGTTAGAGATATTTTGAAAATTGTAGGGAAGGGGAATGTCATTTCATTCGCTGGAGGGCTGCCTGATGATGATTTGTTTCCATTAGACGGACTTGAAGATGCATTTTCAAGGGTTTTTCAAACAGGTAAAAAATCGTTACAGTATATGGAGACAGAAGGGTATCGTCCTTTACGAGAAGTCATATTAGAGCGGATGAGTAAAAAAGGGATAACGGGATTTACGTCGGATGAGGTTCTTATTACTACTGGATCACAACAAGCCATCGACTTATTTTCGCGAATTATGCTAAGTCCTGGAGATGTCGTTTTAACGGAAGATCCAACGTATCTAGCTGCACTTCAAGTGTTTAAATCGTATGAAGCAAAAGTTGTGGCTGTTGACTCTGACGATAACGGGATGCTTCCAGATGATTTAGAGAGTAAATTAAAGAAACATAATCCAAAGTGTATCTATGTAGTACCAACTTTTTCAAATCCGGCTGGGCGTGTTTGGTCACTTGAGAGACGCAAGCAGTTAATTAACCTTGTACATAAGTACAAAGTTGTAGTGTTTGAGGATGATCCATATGGTGAACTTCAATTTACGGAAGATGAAGTATATCAGCCACTGGCTTCTTTAGATGATGGAACGCATGTTATGTATACTAGTACGTTTTCGAAGACAGCAGTACCCGCTTTACGCACTGGTTGGATTGTAGGACCATATCAAGTAGTACGTATGATGGCCCAGGCAAAACAAGCGAATGATTTACATTCCAACTCCTTGTCCCAACAAGCTTTATATCAATTATGTACACATTATGATCTTGATGCACATATTAAACATCTAATAAAAGTGTACAAAAGCCGGATGGAGGTTATGGTACAATGTCTTGAAGAAGCCAACTTACCTGAAGTTCACTTTGTTAAGCCAAAAGGTGGAATGTTTCTCTGGTTAGAAGTAGAAAAGTCTCTTAATATGACCTCTCTACTAAATGATGCGGTTGATCGCGGGGTTGCATACGTACCTGGTGAACCGTTCTACGCAGGGCCTCCAAAGAAGAATACATTACGGTTGAATTTTACACATTCTACACCAGATAAAATTGAACAAGGCATGAAGTTATTTGTTCCATTAATTCAAGAAGAAATGGAAAAAAGGTTAGTAAATGTCGAATAAAAAAAGAGACAGAGTCGGATTAATAAAACCAACTCTGTCTTTTTTTCATGACGTATTTTGCAACATGAAAAAACGGACTCAAGGGGAACTAAAAGGAGACATCCCTCTTTTTAGTATTGAGCCCGTTTTCTATATTAAAATTCTCTAATTGAACTAATAAAGACAGCTAGAATGGCTACTGGTACGATGTAGCGTAATAAAAATAGCCAAATATGTCCAATTTTTGTGTTGCCGAAATCGGAATCACGTAATGCATCAGCTTTCTTCCAGCCCCAGCCCATAAAGAGGGCAATAATTAATCCACCAAGAGGTAGGAAAATATTTGAGGCAATAAAGTCAATAGAATCTAAGATGTCTCGACCACCAATAATACTAATGTTTGATAATACCCCTTGACTAAGAGAAGAAGGGATACCTAGTAAAAAGATTAATGAGCCAACAATAAGAGCTGCTTGTTTACGAGACCAAGCAAATTTTCTCATGAAGTAGGCTACCGCTACTTCTAATAATGAGACAGCTGATGTTAGTGCAGCTGCAGCAAGTAAGAAGAAGAATAATAGACCAAAAACTCCACCAAGGGCAAAGCTGTCAAAAACATCAGGCATAACAACAAAAACAAGTCCAGGTCCTGAACCAGGTTCAATACCGAAAGCAAAAACAGCCGGGAAGATCATAATACCTGCAATAATGGCAAACGTTGTATCTAAACCAGCAACACTTGCAGCAGCCCCAGGAAGCTTCTCTTTATTTGACAAATAGCTACCGTACGTTATTAACGCCCCCATCCCTAAACTAAGGGAGAAGAATGCTTGACCTAATGCGGCTAAATAAATGTTAGGGTTTGTTAAGGCAGACCAGTCAGGAGAGAATAAAAATGCTAAACCTTCTTTTGCTCCACCAAGAGTTAATCCATAAATAGAAAGTACAATAAGTAAAATTCCGAGTAATGGCATTAATATTTTGTTTGAACGTTCGATACCTTTTTTCACACCAACAAAAACGATCCCAATTGTTAAAACCATAAATAAGAATTGCCAGAAAAGTGGTTGCCCTGGATTAGAGATAAATCCTCCAAAGAACGCACCATATCCATCAGCAGGAGCAGTCCAAAGGTTCCCTGTTAAGTAATTAAAGAAATAATAAACAATCCATCCCGCGATAACGCCATAAAACGAAAGAATCATAAATGCAGCAGCAACACCCATGATACCAGCTGCTTTCCAAGGTTCACCTGGAGCTAGTCGGTCTCCACCAGGAGATAATTTTTCAAACGCACCAACAGCGTCGCTTTGTGCCTTACGTCCAATTGTAAATTCTGACATAACAATTGGTAAGCCGATTAAAATGATCATTACTAGGTAAACCAAAATGAAGGCGGCACCGCCATTTTCTCCGGCTACATAAGAAAACCTCCAAATATTACCTAATCCAACAGCTGAGCCCATAGCAGCTAAAATAAATCCTAGTCGTGATGCCCACTGCTCACGTCCTGGTTCTTGCTTTCGTGACACAACGTATTCCTCCTTTAAATTGTTAAATTGTTTTGTGGATATACTATATCACACTAAAGAAAAATTGAATAGTAAATTTTCTGACAACATTTTTTGGAAGATAAGGAAGCAAAGTAGAATGATTTTTGAATTGGAAAGGCCGCTATGAAAATTTCATAGCGAGCTGCTATTGCAATTGTTTTAGAATAATTACATATTTGATAGCCTTCGTATCCGTTCCTCTGGCTGTGGGTGCGTTGAAAAAAGCTGGGCTGCTCTTTTCTTTAGAGGATCTGCAAAATATAATGGAGCTGACGTACTTGATGCCTCTTGTACGGGAGTTTCAACACTTGTTATTTTTCTTAAGGCAGATGCTAGCGCAAAAGGATTTCTCGTTAGCTCGGCTGCACTTGCATCAGCTAAAAATTCTCGATTTCGTGAGATGGCGAAACGGATTAATATAGATACAAGTGGGGCAAGAATTAATAACAAAAGGGCTACGATCAATACAGCGGGATGTTGCTTTTGGTTTCGATTTCTGCGAGAAAAAAACATCATTCGTGAACCAAGGTCACTTAAAATAGCGACAGCTGATACGAGAGCTACGGCAATTGTCGCTAAACGAATATCAAAATTACGAATGTGAGCAACTTCATGTGCTAAGACTCCTTCAATTTCTTCTCGGTTTAACCGATTAATGAGTCCAGTTGTTACAGCAACAGCACCACTTTTTGGAGAGTTCCCCGTAGCAAAAGCGTTAGGACTCGGATCTTGTATAATAAAAATCTTCGGCATTGGAATTCTTGCTGCCATAGCAAGATTCTCAACCGTATGCCATAAAAAGGGTTCGTCTTCTTTAGATTTTATCTGTTTTGCATGATTCATTTTCATTACGACGTTTGTACTTGATACTAACATCAGGATTGTATAGCCACCGCCAATGACGACAGCAAGAAACATACCACTATAGTATTCACCAGAGGTTATATATGTTAGCGAGGCTCCTACTGCTAGTATAAAGATGATAAAACCTGCTACGATAAACACTGTAATTCGTTTATTTCGTTCGATTTGTTTATAGAGAATCATTGCATTTCCCCATTCTAAAACTGTACTTTTACATTTTCACGTTCTTCAGCCGGAATTTCTAGCATATCGCGTCTTGAAAAATTATGCATCGAAGCAACTAAATTAGTTGGGATTGATTGAATCTTTGTGTTGTATTCCATTACAGTTTTGTTGTAGAGCTGCCTAGCATAGGCAATTTTGTTTTCAGTCCCGGATAGTTCCTCTTGGAGCATATTGAAATTGTTACTTGCTTTTAAATCTGGGTAGGCCTCTCGCAACGCAAAAAGTTGCCTAAGTGCACCAGATAACTCATTGTTAGCTTCAATTTGTTCTTGACGGCTATTTCCAGGAGCAGTAATTTGATTCCGAAGTTCTACTACTTTAGCTAATGTTTCTTGTTCATGTTTAGCATAGCCTTTTACTGTTTCAACAAGGTTAGGAATTAAGTCAAATCTTCTTTTTAACTGGACATCAATTTGAGCCCAAGATTCCTCCACCCAATTACGGTATTTCACTAAACGGTTGTAACTAGAGACCCAAAATAAAACTAAAACAATTATTAAGCCAGCTGCAATGAGGAAGCCCATTTCTTATCTCCTTTCAAATACATATTTATGTTTTTTACGCAGTGCATTGTGTGATGGTTTCAATTTTTTTTAGTATTTGCTAAGAGGCTATGTAATATTGTTTTGGCCTGTAAAACATAGGCTAGATAAGATTTTAACGAATCGAAAATTTGTTATACTTAAGTAACATTGAATTAGATAACGGATGGAGTGAAATAAGTGTTAATGTTAATAAAACAAGGTGAAGTTTACTCACCTAATTATAAAGGAAAAAAAGATCTGTTGGTGGCAGGAGGAAAAATTGTAGCAATAGAAGACGCTATTGATGTAAATAGCTTAAACATAAATGTTCAAGTAATAAATGGGGAAGGTTCCTATATTGTCCCAGGATTCATTGATGGCCATGTACATATTACTGGTGGCGGGGGTGAAGGCGGATTCAAGACTCGTACACCGGAATTGATGCTTAGTCAAGCTACGACAGCAGGAGTAACAACCATTGTCGGGGTAATAGGAACAGATGGGACGAGTAGAACGATGCCAGACTTAATTGCAAAAGCAAAAGGTCTCGTGGAAGAGGGAATTTCTTGCTATGTCCATACAGGCTCATATCAAGTCCCAATTAAGCCTGTAACCGGTTCGATCCAAAGTGATCTAATGCTCATTGATCAAATTATTGGAGTCGGTGAAGTCGCAATTGCAGACCATCGATCTTCACAGCCAACCGTTGATGAGATTAGCAGAATTGCAGCAGAGGCAAGAGTTGGTGGGATGTTAGCCGGAAAAGGCGGCAAGGTAAATGTGCATGTCGGTGATAGTAATCAAACTCTTTCCTTATTAGACGAAGTGATTTCCCAAACTGATATTCCTATTACACAATTTATCCCAACCCATATTAATCGTAATGCTACTTTATTTAAAGCCGGAGTAGAGTTCGCCAAAAAAGGAGGATTTGTTGATTTTACTACGAGTACGGTTCCGTCATTCTTGGAAGAAGGAGAAGTAAAATGCAGTCGTGCCTTGAAACTTCTTTTGGATGAAGGTGTACCATTAGGGCAAATTACGTTTACTTCCGATGCACAAGGAAGTTTACCTGCTTTTGATGATCAAGGAAGATTAATCGGCTTACAAATTGGAGAAATAAAATCCCTTTTTGGAGAGGTTCGAGATGCGGTATTGAGTGAAGAGGTACCACTGGAGAAAGCTCTGCAAGTTATAACCAAAAACCCTGCTAATGCACTGAAATTGCCAGGCAAGGGAGAGCTCATAGTTGAAAATGATGCTGATATTGTCATATTATCAAAAAATCTTCAAATTCAAACTGTTATCGCAAACGGACAAGTTATGATTGAGAATGGAGAAATTAAAGTTAAAGGAACTTTTGAATAGACTACAAGTGTATGTCACAAATCAAAGTTATATAAGGATACCTTAAAGGTAGGGTTGTTATTTAGACAGCTCTACCTTTTTTATTGGACCACTAAACAATCAGTATTTTATGTTAACGCTTACATTATTGTCATGCTATTGGTATGTCTGACGTATAGTTGGATTAGGGACTTCAAAGTGAGCGAGCGCTCAATACATCGGAGGGGGAAAGAGAATGGATTTCGAGTTAACAAAAGAACAAAGCATCGTCCAGGATATGGTACGTCAATTTGCTCGATCTGAAATAGCCCCATATGCAGAGAAGTGGGATAAGGAAGCAACGTTTCCAAAAGAAGTATTTAAAAAAATGGGAGAGCTGGGCCTTTTAGGTTTGCCTTTTCCTGAAGAATATGGTGGAGCTGGAGCCGATACAATTACGTATGCGATTGCAGTTGAAGAAATTGGTCGTGCCTGTGGAGGCACCGGGTTAAGTTACGCAGCTGCAGTTTCACTTGGCGCAAGTCCAGTTTATTATTTCGGAACAGAAAAGCAGAAACAAACATTCCTTACCCCGCTAGCAAAAGGAGAAGCTCTTGGCTCATTTGGATTAACAGAACCTAATGCAGGTTCAGATGCTGGAGGGACGAAAACAACTGCAATTCTTGATGGTGATGAATTCATTATTAATGGAGAAAAGTGTTGGATTACCAATGCAGGGTACGCAAGAAGTGTCATTGTCACAGCTGTGACAGGAGAAGATTCAAAGGGGAAAAAAATCATATCTGCATTTATTGTGCCAACAGGACTTGAAGGCTTTCACATTCGCTGCGATTACGACAAGATGGGAGTTCGAGCTTCTAATACATGTGAATTAGTTCTAGAAGATGTGAGAGTCCCAAAAGAAAATTTATTAGGTGATCCATCAAAGGGCTTTAAACAATTTCTTTACACATTGGATGGAGGGAGGATATCAATTGGCGCATTAGCAGTTGGTATAGCTCAAGCAGCCTTTGATAAGGCTCTCGCTTATGCAAAAGAACGAAAGCAGTTTGGGAAAGCGATATCCAATTTTCAAGCAATTCAATTTAAGCTAGCTGATATGGCAATGGAAATAGAGTTAGCAAGAAATATGATTATGAAAGCAGCCTGGCTCAAGGACAAGAATAAGTCGTTTTCTAAAGAAGCGGCGTTTGCTAAATTGTTCGCTTCTGAAACAGCGACAAAAGTGTGTAACGCGTCGTTACAGATTCATGGGGGCTATGGATATATGCGCGAATATGGAGTTGAACGGATGTTGCGAGATGCCAAATTAATGGAAATTGGTGAAGGCACTTCTGAGATACAACGTCTTGTCATAGCAAGGCAATTAGGTTGTTTTTGATTGGAGGAGTTAGATGTTTACTCGAGTGTTAATCGCTAACCGGGGGGAGATAGCACTTCGCATTATTCGAACGTGTAAAAAACTCGGTGTGAAAACGGTAGCTATTTACTCAGAAGCTGACCAAAATGCTCTACATGTACAAATGGCAGATGAATCATATGTAGTTGGACCTCCTAGAGTACAAGAAAGTTATTTAAATATTAATAAAATCATAGAAATAGCCAAAAAGAGTCAGGTAGATGCCATTCATCCTGGATATGGATTGCTATCTGAAAACGCTGATTTTGCTAGAAGGTGCCAAAGCGAGAATATTGTTTTTATTGGACCGAACCCTGAGATGATTGAACTAATGGGTGAAAAAGTAAAAGCACGTAACGCAATGAAAAATGCTGGATTTCCAGTTATTCCAGGTACAGAAGAAGCAACAGAAGATGAAGAAGAGTTGGTGCAAGCTATTAGTCAACTTGGATATCCGATTATGCTTAAAGCCTCGGCTGGGGGTGGCGGCATTGGAATGCAGAAAGTGGAAAACGAAGGACAGTTAAGAAAAGCCTTTTCGTCAAACCAGAAAAGAGCTGAAATGTTTTTTGGTAACGGTGAGATGTTTGCTGAAAAAGCTATTGAGAGAGCAAGACATATTGAGATTCAAATTTTAGCAGATCAAAAAGGAGAAGTGGTTCACCTTTGGGAAAGAGACTGCTCTGTTCAGAGAAGGAATCAGAAAGTAGTTGAAGAGTCGCCATCTCCTTTTTTGGATGAGGAGCTTCGTAGAAAGATGGGTAAATTGGCGACAGATACTGTGAAAAAGCTAGGATACACAAATGCTGGGACAATTGAGTGTTTAGTTGATGACGATAAACAAGTGTATTTTCTAGAGATGAACACCCGGTTACAAGTAGAACATCCTGTAACGGAGGAAATAACAGGGATCGATTTAGTAGAGTGGCAGCTTCGTATAGCAGCTGGAGAAAGCTTGTCATTTAAACAAAAGGACATTAAGCAACAAGGGCATGCCATTGAAGTTCGGATATATGCCGAAGATCCCAAGACATTTTATCCATCACCTGGAACTATTTCCAATGTACATTTGCCAACGGTAGAGGGCATTCGCCATGAATGTGCCGTAGAAAAAGGGACTGTTGTAACCCCTTATTATGATCCGATGATCGCGAAACTAATAGCAAAAGGAGATAGTCGATCGGAGGCAATTACTAAAATCTCAACGGTCTTAGAACAATACCGAATTGAAGGAATAAAAACAAATATTCCTATGCTTTTAGATGTATTATCCCATCCGGTTTTCCGAGCAGGAGAAGTGACAACTGCTTTTGTTTCTGACTATTACAAAAAAGGATGAGTGAGGGCAATGAAAAAAGTGACAACAACAATGGCAGGAAATGTGTGGAAAGTGCTTGTGGCAGTTGGAGATACCGTTACAGAGGGGCAAGAAATTGCAATCTTGGAGTCTATGAAAATGGAAATCCCGATTGAATCGACTGAGAAAGGAACAGTCCGTGCCGTGTTAAAAGAAGAGGGAACATTTGTTGATGAAGGAGAAGCATTGATAGAGCTTGACTGAATAAGATCTAATCATTGGGGGAAGTGAGTTGGTGAGAAAAATTGATGTAAACATTCGTGAAGTAGGACCAAGAGATGGGTTGCAAAATGAAAAGGAGATTGTAAGTACAGAAGCAAAAATTGAATGGATGAATCAATTAGTAAAAACGGGACTTCCCTACATTGAATTAACCTCCTTTGTCCATCCGAAGTGGATTCCAGCACTGGCAGATGCAAGTGAGGTTGTTAAAGGTGTAAAGAAGAGAGCGCATGTAACTTTTGGAGCACTTGTACCAAATGAACACGGACTAGAACGAGCGCTAGAGGCTGGAATTGATGAAATTGCGGTTTTTCTATCAACAAGTGAGACGCATAATCAAAAAAACATAAATAAAACCATTAATGATACAATTCCTGTTTTGAAGAAAGTCGTAAGCGAAGCTAAGTGTGCTGGAAAATCAGTCCGAGGCTATGTCTCAACTGTTTTTGGATGTCCGTACGAAGGAGCTGTGAATGTCGATAAAGTGTTGTCTATTTCATCTCAATTAATGGAAATGGGCGTAGACGAAGTCTCATTAGGGGACACAATTGGAGTTGCGACACCAAACCAAGTTGTAGAAACAGTAAGAAAGGTTTCTGGGCATATTCCACTTACTAACATTGCCTTCCATCCACATGATACAAGTGGAACGGCATTAGCCAATGTTTATGCAGCTTATATGCTTGGAGTTCGTTCTTTTGATGGATCGGTTGGAGGGCTTGGTGGATGTCCATATGCAAAAGGAGCAACAGGAAATCTTGCAACTGAGGATATGATTTACATGTTTAATGGAATGAAAGTAGAGACAGGAGTTGATTTAGAGCAAATTACAGCTTGTGCTGTATGGATTCAAAAAAGATTAAAACGAACGTTACCTAGTCATCGCCTGCAAGTAGCAATTGCTAAAAAAAGGTAAGGAGGCTGTCAAATGAAGTCGCTCTTAGTAGAAGAACCTGAACAAGGCGTTATTTTGGCAACTCTTAATCGACCAACGAAAGCTAATTCGCTTTCAATTCAACTGTTACGTGAACTTAACGATATTTTATCAAGTGTAGAAACTTCAAAGCAGGCAAGAGTGATTATTTTTACGAGTAAGAATACAAATGTATTTTGTGCAGGAGCTGATTTAAAAGAACGAAATGAAATGGATGAAAAAGAAGTTAGGTTTGCTGTACAAAAGATAGGAATGACCATAAATCGTATTGCTTCATTAAAGCAGCCAACCATTGCGGCAATGAATGGCAGTGCCTTAGGTGGTGGTTTAGAGCTAGGATTAGCTTGCGACTTACGAATTGGTAGTGAAACGGCTATTTACGGTTTAACAGAAACCTCTTTGGCGATTATTCCAGGTGCTGGTGGAACACAGAGGCTATCACGATTAATTGGAGTAGGAAAAGCAAAGGAGCTTATTTTTACAGCTTCTAGAGTAACTGGAGTCGAAGCTAAGCAAATTGGGTTAATCGAACACGTAGAGAAACAAGAAAATGTGTTACAGAAAGCGTATGAAATCGCTAAAAAGATTGCAAGTAACGGACCAGTCGCTGTTAGGCAAGCGAAGCGGGCAATTGATCTAGGGTTAGAGGTGGATCTACAGACTGCATTAACGATAGAGCGGAATGCATATGAAAAATTGATTTCTACAAAGGATCGTCTCGAAGGCTTGCTTGCGTTTCAAGAAAAAAGAAAACCAAATTACAAAGGGGAATAGGAGGGATACAAGTGTCTCTTGAGAAAAAGTGGAAAGATGAAGTCAACGAAATTAAACAAGGTGGTGCGCCCAAATATCACAGGATGAATGAAGCGAAGGGAAAGTTATTTGTCCGAGACAGACTGAAACTTCTACTTGATGAAGGAACGGAGCTTGAAGATGGTTTATTTGCAAATCATAAGGCAGTAGGATTACCTGCAGACGGTGTTATTACAGGGATAGGACAAATTAATGGTCAAACGGTATGTGTGATGGCAAACGATTCAACGGTGAAAGCCGGTTCATGGGGAGCAAGAACGGTTGAAAAAATAATTCGAATCCAAGAAACAGCAGAAAAACTTCATGTGCCGATGTTGTACTTAGTGGATTCTGCTGGAGCACGCATTACAGACCAAGTTGAAATGTTCCCTGGGAGGAGGGGAGCAGGTCGGATTTTTTATAATCAGGTGAAATTATCTGGGAAAGTCCCCCAACTATGTTTGTTATTTGGTCCATCAGCAGCTGGAGGAGCATACATTCCAGCCTTTTGTGATACTGTGATTATGGTAGATGGCAACGCGTCTATGTACCTAGGCTCTCCACGTATGGCTGAAATGGTAATTGGAGAGCGGGTATCTCTTGAAGAAATGGGTGGAGCAAAGATGCATTGTTCTGTTTCAGGCTGCGGAGATATCCTAGCTGCTTCAGAGCAAGAAGCCATTACACTAGCAAGAGACTATTTGAGTTATTTCCCGCCAAGTTATAAAGAAGCTTCCAAAATAACGAAGACAAAAAAAGCGAAAGCATTTGAAAAAAGTATTGATGACATTATTCCTGCTAATCAAAATGCCCCTTTTAATATGTACGATTTAATTGACAGAATCATTGATGAGGGTACATTTTTTGAAATAAAAAAGCTATTTGCTCCTGAATTAATTACGGGATTTGCAAGGTTAGATGGACGTGTAATGGGGATCATCGCCAACCAGCCAAAGGCAAAAGGCGGCGTCCTGTTCCATGACTCAGCAGATAAAGCTGCGAAATTTATTTCACTGTGTGACGCTTACCATATCCCACTTTTATTTTTGGCTGATATTCCTGGATTTATGATAGGGACAAAAGTGGAAAGAGCTGGTATTATTCGCCATGGTGCCAAAATGATTGCTGCGATGTCAGAAGCAACTGTCCCAAAGATCTCTATCATCGTTCGTAAAGCATATGGGGCAGGTTTGTATGCAATGGCGGGTCCGGCTTTTGAACCAGACTGTTGTTTAGCGCTTCCACACGCGCAAATTGCCGTAATGGGACCAGAGGCAGCTGTAAATGCTGTGTATGCAAACAAAATAAAGGAGTTGAAAGAAGAAGAACGTGAACCGTTCATTAAGCAGAAGCGAGAAGAATATAAAGCAGATATTGATGTATACCGATTAGCTTCTGAGCTAATTATAGATGGCATTGTACAAGGGAATGATCTGCGTGAAGAATTAATGAAACGGTTCAATGCCTATTCATCAAAGCAAATACAATTCAGTGAGCGAAAACATCCTGTTTATCCTGTTTAATCAAGCTCGTTTTCCAACATCATATAGCAGGTCGCCAACTTTTAGTGAATACCAATAATATATTTTGAACTTTTACGTCACTGAAAAAAGGCCTTTTCAGGAGGCCACTGAAAAAGGTACGCACCTTCTTTCAGTGGTCTATAAACAATGCAACGTGTGGAGCCATTGCCGCTTCCTCGAATTTGCTAAAGAGACTTTTTCAGTGCCCTTTTATTTAGTGCTAATGTTAATTTCCATAAATTATCAAAGTATTTTTTACATATCTAGATCGAAAATAACCACACTATAAGTACACAAGGAGGTGAGACACATGGCAAGTAACAACAACAGCAATTCAAACCAATTGCTTGTACCTGGTGTACAACAAGCACTTGACCAAATGAAGTATGAAATTGCTTCTGAATTCGGTGTTAACCTTGGAGCAGACTCTACATCTCGTGCAAACGGGTCTGTAGGTGGAGAAATTACTAAACGCCTTGTTCAAATGGCTGAACAACAAATGGGCGGAACACAACAATAATAAGATTATGGATTAGAAGGGGTGAGTTCGCTCACCTCTTCTTTGTATACAAGGAGATAAAACGATGGGTATGTGTCCAGTATGTAATGGAATGACTACTTTAGAAATTCGATGTACACAATGTCAAGAGCAGCAAGTTGATTACGGTAGAATTATGGATTATTACGAAAAATACGACGCTTATTTGCCAATAGATTTAACCAAAAGAAGTAATGGAATTGCCACTGATTTAAAAGAAGAACAGTGCCCTCATTATTTAGAGTGCAACTATTGTGGGATTGCAATTGTACACCTTGTTAATGAACAATAATATTTTCTCCAATCAGTAAGCTGCCCAATAAGAACCAAAAAAGTCGGAAGTGTCTTATCATTTTTAGACACTCCCGACATTAAAGTTAGGATTTAGCTGGGGGATCTTCCTGTTCTAAGTCACCACGAGACTCTTCAATAATTCCAGATTGGCAACCATGAGTTGTGCCTCCACCAAGGCCTTCATTTATCATCCGATCAACATCGACAAACTTTTTATCACGACCTTCATAATTTGAACCTTTGTCTTTTCCCATATGACCACTCCTTTGCCTATTAGAATGTGGTGAGTGGTCATATTTTATTCGTTAGTGTTGTTCATAAACATGATAAAGCATTAAGTCATGAACATACGGTTCAAGCTTTTCTTTCTTATGAGAGGAAACGTTAGAGTCCGCCCATTTAATGGAGCCATCTTTAAAATAAATACCGGTCATATATTGTCCCTCATGAAAGAATGAAAAGGCCCATTCGCGACGTAAAAGGTTATTACGTAATTCTTTCCACTGAAAATGTACTAACATAGTAACCTCCCCCATTTCACTTAAAACGCTTTCTTATACTATAGCACTTGAAAGCTAATGGGTGTTATACGAAGCTGTAAAAAAAGCCCCCCTTGTTTAGTTTCCTCTGTTAGGCTTCTTTTTCAGTAATATCATCTGTGTGCCAATGTCCCCCTCCGAACCAAAGGTGTATTTGATCATTGTCCCCTCTTAAATAGGCAAAACAAACAAGTCCAGCTTGAAGAGCATACTTTATTTTTTGTTTGTCATCATAACGAATTTTTGTATAGCAGACACCAAGATCATTGATTAGGGAAGTGAAAAGGTTGATTTGAATTTCAGTTTGTGAGTAATTAGGCGCAATGATGAATGCAGAATGTGTTGTCCCATAATCGGAAACGGCAGCGACTGCAATGATTTTTCCATCCCAAAGAGCTAACTTAATACAAGTACCAGGCTGGTGTAAATGGTGTTTTTTTAGTTTGAAAAGCCAAGAATAACAAGAGTTCACCTCATCTTTATCGTGACTTTTAACAAAGTTCAAGATTGGTCTGCGGTATTGCTCCCATTGGCGACTCCTTAGCGAAATAATCTTCATTTAAAGGACCTCCTTTGATTAGTGAGGGAGAACTTTATAATATAAAGGGGTTCGTATTGAATAACTAGCGGGGGAGTATTGTCGTATCGTATACTATGTGATAGGTGCCTATTTGGTGAATGGAAAAAGGAGTGTTATCAATTTGCAAACAATGTTGTTATTTGCTTTTATGGTTATAATTGGTGCCATTATAGGTGGCTTAACCAATTCACTTGCTATAAAAATGTTATTTCGTCCATATAAAGAAGTGAGAATTCGATCTTGGCGTGTTCCTTTTACTCCTGGATTGATTCCAAAAAGACACGATGAACTTGCTAAGCAACTCGGAAAAATGGTCGTTGATTATTTGCTTACAGCTGAAGGCCTTGGGAAAAAGCTAAAAAGCAAGGCTTTTTCTTCAGGAATGATCAGTTGGTTACAAGTGGAAGCACAAAAAATAATGAGAAGTAACGAAAGTATTACTACTGTCTTTGAACAACGTTTTGGCGTTACAGATCTAAAGGATCGTCTTTTAAACAAAACGGAAGCGATAGTTAAGCAGGGCTATAGTCAATTTATTCAACGAAATCGCAATGAATCATTAGAAAAATTAATTCCTTCCTCCTTACAAAATAAAATGGAAGAACAAATTCCAACTGTTACTAATTATATTCTGGAAAGGGGACAATCATTCCTCCAAAGTCCAGAGGGAAAAGAAAGACTAAGTGTGATGATTGACCGCTTTTTAATTCAAAAGGGAACACTAGGGAATATGATTTCTATGTTCCTCGGTAATGAACGGTTAGTTGACAAAGTACAGCCAGAGCTTTTGAAGTTTCTAAAAGATGATGGCACACAGGATCTCTTACAACAGTTATTGATGAAAGAGTGGCAGAAAGTGAAGCAGAAAAAACTTGAAGATGTGGAAGGCTTCTTAAATGAAAAGGAAATTGTCTCGTTTATTACACGAACGATAGAAACACAAGTGCCTCTTTTTTCTACGCTAGAACAACCAATGAATGAGTGGACAGGTGCTTATGAGGAGTATGTTGAAACGACAATAATTCCAAAAGGTGTAGAAGTGATTTTAGATATGCTCAGTACTCATTTGGAAACATTGCTCGAACGCTTCCACCTTGATGATATTGTTCGTGAGCAAGTACAAACATTTTCCGTTGAGCGTTTAGAGGAGCTTGTACTATCCATTTCCAAGCGAGAATTTAAAATGATTACGTATCTTGGGGCAGTTCTTGGGGGCTTGATTGGTTTCATACAGGGTTTCATTATTATGCTTATAGGGTAATAAACTAGATAAATCGACATTTTTTTTACAAAATAGGCTCGATGGGGTGAAATGCTATAGCGGAAATGTTATAGTCGGTAGGACTATTATTTTGAGGAGGACATACATAATGTCAAATGTTTATGATAAGGCCCACGAATTAAAGAAGACAATAGCTGAAAGTGAAGAGTTTACAGCACTTAAATCATTGCATGAACAAATTGCAGCTGATGATATTGCTAAAAGAATGTTAGATAACTTCCGTAATCTTCAACTTGAACTTCAACAAAAGCAAATGCAAGGAGTTCAAATCACAGAAGAAGAGGCTCAGCAAGCACAGCAGCAATTTGAGCTTGTTCAACAACACGAGCTGATCTCTAAGCTAATGGAAGCAGAGCAACGTTTAAGTGTAATTATTGGGGATGTAAACAAGATCATCACTGAACCTTTAGAGGAAATCTACGGAAATGGAAATCCTGATCAACAATAATTTTGATAATAAGTCTGGGGTTGTTCCAAAGGTCAAACAGACCTTTGGAACAACCCTTTGCTTTGAGGGCACTGAAAAAGAAAAAACACAGGAGGCCGCTGAAAAAGTCCTTTTTAGAAGATTCGAAGAAGCGGCAATGGCTCCACACGTTGCGCGCCTGCTATGAGAAAACCACTCATAGCAGGCTTTAAGACAAAGCAACGGTTCCGCTCATTGCTTAAAGGCCACTGAAAAAGGTCAAAACCGTACCTTTTTCAGTGCCCTCTTTATTTGGACACTCTTTTCTTAACAATCATAGCGATGTGAATAACCAAACCGGTTAAAAGGCCCATACAAGTTGAGACAAGTATGGTCATGAGAATGGTTTGGAAGTTTTGCTCATATAATTGAGAAGCAGAAAGTAATAAGAAAAAGACAACGGGTAATAAATAGTAAGATGCAACTTTTTTCATAAGACCCCTTCTTAAGATATTTTCTTTTAATAGGTAGTAAACAGAAAAAGAACTGTTATTCCCTTTTTGTGCAGTAATTAAAGTATAGAAAAGATTCGGTACTACGTCTAGGTTCTAATAAACGAGCTATCTTCATAGTCTTACTTATAAAGAGCAAGTCATTTATTTGTTGCTCATAGCATAGGGACAACATGAAGAAGGGGGACTTACGACAATGACTTATAAACTGCTGGCCCTGAACATCGATGGAACCATTTTAAAGTCAAATTCTAAAATTACGAAACAAACTAAGGATGCAATTCAATATGTGAAGGAAAAAGGAGTGTATGTGACTCTTGCGACGTCAAGGCCATATCCATCTGCGAAAAAAATTGCAAAAGCATTAAAAGTAGATGGGTGTCTTATTACAAGTGATGGAGCTTTCATTGCTCAAAAGGCAGATGAACCTATTTTTTTACGTAGAATAAAAGAAGAGAAAGCTCTACAAGTTGTGGATATTTTAGAGAGGTATGATTGTCACATACGAGTGTTACATGAAGATTTCTCGATCGGTAATAAAGTGAAACAACGGAATCATTTAATAGCAAAAATGACGATTGGCATAGGAGATCCATTATTTTATCCTATTCGATTCGTAGACTCTGTTTGTGAACAGCTTATGCAAGAGCCGATTGCTCCTCCGAAAATTCAAGTTCAGTTCTTCGAAAAAGAGGATCAAAAGCGAGCTATTAGGCAGATAGAAGAAGTGGTTGTTGGAGTTAGGATGCTTGAATCAGCACCGGGGAGATTTGAGATTGTGAGCGCCGGAGTTTCCAAAGCAAGAGGATTACAAACATTAGGCCAGTATCTAGGAATAAGCGCAGATGAAATGGTAGCTGTAGGATCGCAAAATACCGATGTTGATATGGTTAATCAAGTCGGTTTAGGTGTGGCGATGGGAAATGCAACTGATTCAGTTAAAGAAGTGGCAGATTGGTTGACGCGTTCAAGTGAGCAAAACGGTGTTTCCTACATGATTCGCGAAGTGTTTCGCAAACAATTGAGAGTGCAATTATAAAATTCTTTTAAGTCTAAGGGTTTTCTCAAAAGGTCAAAGAACAGACCTTTTGAGAAAGTCTTTTTTTTATTTTTCGACAGTTCATACAAGGAAACTGTAATAAAAGAATTATTTTTATTGACTTGTAGCTAGAAAAGAGTAATAACGGTCTTTTGTTTAGTAAATAATTTTGTGATAAGATGAACGTATTAGAGGAGGTGGATAAGTTGATTGAAATTCTATCGGATATGACCATGGTATGGGTAACTGTAATTATGACTGTCTTAGTAGTAGCTGCTTTTACTAAAGCTAATGTTTTAATGATTGAGTGGGAGCTACGAACGAGTTGGAAAAGACAATATATTCATATGGATGATCAAGCAGATGTAAACTCAAGTCTTATCCAACCATCTTCAAAACAGTATCGGCCAAAAATTCCTTCATTTATCGATCATAAAAATCAAGATGATGAAGATCCTATTCTTGTTGTTTTCTAACTTAAACACGAAAACAACAAGGAGGAACTTTTGTGAAAAAAATAGCCATTTTGTTTATATTCTTGGGGATCCTAGTGACAATGACAGCTTGTGGAAGTGTAGAGCATGTTCCGATAACATCAGAGACTGAAGGTGTATGGAACCATTTTTTCGTATATCCAATGTCATGGCTTCTTATCTATGTTGCTGAATTATTTAATGGAAGCTATGGTTTAGCAATCGTATTAGTGACGATTGTAGTGAGGTTGGCTTTGCTTCCGTTAGTATTGAAACAACAAAAAAGTACGAGAGCTCTACAAACTCTACGCCCTGAGATGGAAAAATTACAAAATAAGTATAAAGAGGCTACGAAGAAAGATCCAAAAAAACAGCAAGAAATGCAGAAAGAATTATTCTCCCTTTACCAACAACATGGTGTCAATCCGATGGCTGGTTGTCTTCCGTTATTTGTTCAACTACCAGTTATGATGGCATTTTATTTTGCGATTATGAGGACAGAACAAATCGCCTTTCATACGTTTTTATGGTTTGATTTAGGAAATCCTGATCCTTTGTATTTGTTACCACTAATTGCAGGGGCAACGACATTCATGCAAGTAAGAATGACTGCGGCACAGTTAAATGATCAGATGAAGATCATGATGTATATTATGCCAGTTATGATTATTGTAGCAGGTATGACACTACCATCAGCGCTTTCATTGTATTGGGTAGTAGGGAATATTTTCATGATTGCTCAAACATATTTCACTGTAACTCGCTTTGAACAACAAACCGCTCAAGTAAGTAAAACGTAAATAGTTTATTAAAAGCATAGCGATCGTCGCTATGCTTTTTTATATGAAAAGAGCAAAGAGGAAGAGGCAATCAGCATTCACCCAAACTTTCTTTTCTGAATAGGCTATAACTGAAAAGGAGGAGATGAAATGAGTCACCACCAAAATATGAAAATACAGTGTCAAAACTACTTACATCAGCCAGTTCAATTACAAGTTGGCAATCAACATGGATATTCTGGGATTATTGAGCATGTAGATGATCACAACGTCTATGTTATGGTTCCTGTTGATGAAATGGGACAGTATATGGATTTGGCACAATTGATGCAAGGAACAGATGTACAACAGATGTATCAGTCTGGTCAGGAGTATGATCATGCGTATGCCCATCATCCACAAGAGCCACTGGCTAGACAGGAAAGGCATGAAAGGTATTATCCCGCAGGATTCTATTCTCCATACCCATACTATTTTCCATATTACCCCTACCCTTATGGTCCATACCCGCGTCCTCTAGGATGGAATCGTTTAATCTTGCCACTTGCTGCTCTAACAGCTATTGCGACGCTAGTATAATCACACTGTTGAAATAAAAAAACTGTATTGCATTATATTTTGAAGCAATCAACGTCATTAGAGGCTTGGTTGCTTTTTTGTCGTATTCAATTTATTTTCGTCAGTTTTACCCGGGAAATAGCGAAATGAGGAAATGTTTCCCGAGAAGTCTCTAAACTTGCTTGAATATGAGAAAAAGTGTAATTATGTTTGATAGTAGCGGTTCCTATACCTGAAACTCGTTTCATCGATTAAAATAAGATACAATATAAGATAGATTGTATTTAGAACGTTTTATAAGGAGGAAACAGATATGGGTGAATATCTTGTCTATTTAGTTGAAGATGAAGAGAATTTGTCTGAGGTGTTAAAAGCCTATTTAGAGAAAGAAGGTTGGAATGTTAAAGTCTTTAATGATGGTGATGCAGCTCGTGATGCTATTATGGACAAACCTCATTTATGGATTCTTGATATTATGTTACCAGGAACAGATGGTTATCAATTATTGAAGGCCGTTAAAGAGGAAACGGATACGCCAGTTATTTTTATTTCAGCGAGGGATCAAGATTTGGATCGAGTATTAGGGCTTGAAATGGGAAGTGATGATTATTTAGCGAAACCTTTCTTACCACAAGAATTAATTATACGAGCAAAGAAATTACTAAATAGAGTGTATGGAGTATCAACACAAGAACAAAAGAAAATTGAATTGAATCAATATACCATCGATCCGATTGGACGAACAGTTGTTGACGAAGAGGCAGAGGGAGAGCAATTGGTTGATCTAACCACAAAAGAAATGGATTTAATCTTGCTTCTTACAGGTGAAGTAGGAAAAGCTTTTTCAAGGGAGAAAATAATAGAGCATGTTTGGGGCGTGAATTATTTCGGGTCTGAGCGTGCAGTTGATGATGTTGTAAGACGAGTGCGTAAAAAAATGCCTAGAGTTCATCTCGAAACGTTGTATGGTTACGGATATAGGATCTTGTCTTCATGATTAAAGTTAATTTAACGCAGCGTATCTGGCTCGCGTTTATATCGATCATTGTTATCGTTGTTCTATCCATTATTATTATTTACCCGATCTCCATTAAAGGGACGATGACTGAAGAAACGTACCGAATCATTGAACATGAACAAATCAGAAGTGCTTACCCATTACTTGATTTAATTAATCCTAGAAATGAACATGAGTTTACAGATCGTGATCCAGGAAGGGTAGGACACTTTTTAATATATGATACATTAGGACGTGCGACAGAGGGAGCTCCACCACCAAAAGAAGTACTTCAGGAAATGGCTCAAAATGCATATAAGCAAGAAGCTAACCGTGGTCGTTATGAAATTCAATATGGTGGTGCAACCGTTTTTTATGTTATTACTAAAGCACAAATTGATGAGCGTCCGGCCTTCCATATCTCCTATATGTGGGATACGTACCGTGATCAAATGGTTAACCGGCTATGGGAACGGTTGCTCTATATACTCCTTTTGACAAGCTGTTTAAGTTTAATTCCTGCTATTTGGTTAAAGCATTATTTACGCCAACCACTCATTATTTTAGGTAATCATTTAGAACTTATAGCAAATCGCGATTGGCAAGAACCGTTAAAGTGGAAAGGTGATGAAGATTTTCAAAGGTTATCTGACCAATTTGAAAGAATGCGTCAAAACTTAAATTTATACGATCGTGCTCAGAAAACGTTTATTCAACATGCTTCACATGAACTAAAAACACCAATAATGGTTATTAAAAGTTATGCCCATTCAGTTAAGGATGGCATTTTGCCTAAAAATAACATGGAACAAACAATGGATGTGATTATTGAGGAAGCGAATAGGATGGAACGTCGCGTCATCGATATGTTATATTACACTAAATTAGATTCGTTAAAAGAAGAAAGTCCTAAGCATGAGGAGATTATATTTGGACAAATAGCATTTCAAATAGAAGAGAGGTTCCGTGTGCAAAGAGAAGACGTGAAAATATTAGTCGAAGGTGCTGAAACACGTTTCTCGGGTGATGTTGAACAACTTGAAGTTCTATTAGAGAACTTAGTTGAAAATGCGCTCAGGTATGCGAAAGATACGATATGGATGAAAGCCTCCTTAAAAGATGATCAGGTACTAATTACGGTAGAGAATAATGGCGATTCGATTCCAACTCAAGATTTACCGCAACTTTTTAATCCATTTTATAAAGGGAATAAAGGTAAATTTGGACTCGGTCTTGCGATTGTAAAGAGAATTACGGAATTACATGGTGGTTTAGCTAAAGTCGAAAATACGGAATTAGGAGTGAGATTCTCCATATCTTTCCGAAGAAATCCAATGAAAAAGAAGCAGAAGAAATAGAGATATCTCTACAGTCAGGAATTAGGGGTTATTTCAAAAGGTCGAAAGTAGACCATTTGGGATAACCTCTATTCTTTCTAAAAAAGACAATGAAATTATGTGCTATACTAATAGAATATCGAATATTGTAACTGAGGTGAATGAATATGAGTAAGGGAATACGATTTCAAAAAGTGGGAGATCGAGTAGAAACGTATTACTTAATAAAATCAGCAGTAAAAGGGGTAGCAAGCAATGGCAAACCTTTTTTAACACTGATTTTAAGTGATCACACAGGGGATATTGAAGCGAAATTATGGGGATGTTCACCTGATGATGAAGCCGCTTTTTGTAGTCAAGTGATCGTTCACCTCCATGGAGAAGTGTCAGAATACCGAGGAAGACTGCAAATGAAGATTAGTAGTATCCGTCCAACGACAGCGATGGATCAAGTTAATATCGCAGATTTCATTAGATCTGCTCCTTTGGCACCAGCAGATATGCTTGAAGAAATAACACAATGTATTTTTGAAATGAAGAATCCTAACATACAACGAATTACCCGTCATTTATTAAAGAAACATCAGCAAGCGTTTTTAGAAGTACCGGCGGCTACTAAAAATCATCATGAATTTGTATCCGGGCTTGCGTACCATGTTGTATCAATGCTAAAAGTAGCAAAAAGCCTCTCTGAGTTATATCCTACTCTTGATACTGACCTCTTATATGCCGGGGTTATTTTACATGATCTTGGGAAAGTTAGAGAGCTTTCTGGTCCAGTCGATACATCCTATACATTAGAAGGGAAGTTAATTGGCCACATTTCAATTATGGTTAGTGAAATTGCAGAAGGTGCAAAAGAGTTGGCTATAGAAGGGGAAGAAGTGTTAATTCTTCAGCATTTAATTTTATCACATCACGGAAAAGGTGAATGGGGAAGTCCAAAAGTACCGGTCATTCGAGAAGCAGAAGTCTTGCACATGATTGATAATATTGATGCCAAGATGAATATGATGGATCGTGCATTAGAGCGTGTTCAACCAGGGGAATTTTCAGAGCGTGTAATGGCTTTGGATAACAGAAGTTTCTACAAACCTAGCTTTCATGAACCGCCTTTAGATTTTTAGTTCTAACCACGAATGCTTGTACATAAGCTATAGTAAATGGTACAAAGCATGGAGGGGTAAATATGAAAAATAAACCGAGTAAACGATTTGCATTCATTCTACTAGCCATCCTTGCAGTTGGGTTTATCCTTACCCAAACAGCAGTTGGAGCGTTTCTTTTATCTAGTCCTTGGTGGGTTTATTTTGTAGTAGCTGGGATTATCTTAAGTGGATATCTTGCAGTGAAATATTCAATTGAAGACAAACGTACCGAACAAGAATGGATTGAAAACGAAGGAAATATTTATATGAAGCGTCTTGAAGAAGAACGGGAGCGCCGTAAAATAAGTAAAGGATAATTATAGAAATAGACAGAGAGCTTGGTAGAAAGCTTCTCTGTCTATTTTTTGGATAATAGAGTTAAAAACGGGGGCTTTTCAAAGACTCCTGAAAGCGAAATAAAAGACCGCATTCGCGGTTTTTCTTAGCAAACGTATGCTGCGCCTACAATAATAAGTAGAATGAACAACACTACAAGCAATGTGAAGCCATTGTGATAAGCTGGTTTTACAGTTCCTGACATGGTGAAACATCCTTTCTATTGGTTAATTAGGGTTCCCTAGTTATAGCCTATGCATAGGCTAATGTTTTGCTCTAGGCAAAAGCGGAATTTATAGAGAAAAGAGGGAGCCCCAAAAGGTTTTTGACCTTTTGGGGCTCCCTCTTTTTAAGACCCCTCTATCCATTTATTCAGCGGCTTCACTGCCAAATAAGTTAGAAAAACGTGGATCTTTAATATCGATATTGGCATTTTCAATTAGTTCAGCCATTACTTCATCTTGTGACTTAGACTGTTGTTGAATTAAGATTTGCTCAATTTCTTCAATGAAATCGTCGAACTCGTCTCTTTGGTCTGTAACTTTAATAATGTGGAAACCAAAGTCAGATTCAACAGGCTCACTAACTTCACCAGTTTCTAATGAAAAGGCCGCATCTTCAAATGGTTCAACCATTTGGCCTCGTCCAAAGAAATCTAAGTCGCCTCCGCGAGCGCCTGAACCTGGATCTGTAGAGTATTCTATAGCAAGATCAGCAAAGTCTTCTCCTGCTTCAATTCGTTCAATTAATTCATTAGCCGTTTCTTCATCTTCAACTAAAATGTGGCTTGCACGTACTTGTTCAGCGAATTGATCTTCATTTTCTTCATAAAATGCTCTAATGTCTTCCTCAGTTACCTCAATGCCTTCTGTAGCTAATTTCTGCAATACTAATGGTGGAAGAAGGTATTCATTTACAAAATCATCTAGAGACTCTACATCTAGGTTAAATTGGTTTTGAAGAGCATCTACAATTCCTTCATCATCTTCAATATCATAAGCGGTACGAAACTCGTTTCGTAACATGTCTAATTCCTCTTCAATTTCTTCCTCAGGAATTTCAACCGTTTCAATAGCTTGGTCAAGGACATGGTTTCTGATCATTTCCTGTAAGATAGCATCTCCATGTCTTGTTTTTAACTCATCCACAAATTGTACTTCAGTAATTTCTGTTCCATCAACAATAGCAACTGGTGTATTATCTACAGCTGTATCCTCGTTATTACAAGCAGCTAAAGTGATAATACAGGTTACCCCGATAGCGGTCAACATTCGTTTTTTCATTGGTCTCTCACTCCTTGGGCATCATGCTCGGTCAAGCTTGTCTATTTTACAGACCTTACTATACCATACATTTAACGGTTAGAGAAATGTTTTATAGGAGCGTGTTCAAAAGACGGCAATGGCTCCACACGCTACACGCCTCTAGGAGAACCCCGCTCCTAGAGGCTCAAAACCTTGTAGCGGTTCCGCTCATTGCTTAGAGTCTGTTCAAAAAGGGAAAAATCGCCCCTTTTTGAACAGACTTTAAAAGAAGCTTTCTAAGGAATTTACCTAACTAGGGCAAGAGCCTAGTACGGAAATTGGTTTTTAGCATAGGATAACGTAACAAAGCAATGAGGAGGTGTTATTATGTCTCACGCATACCACGGAGGATTTGCGTTGATCGTTGTGTTGTTCATCTTATTAGTTATTGTAGGTGCAGCTTGGTTATAATACCAAAAACGACATCTCTTACGGACGACATGTAAGTTTTAAATAAGGAGGGATAATTATGTCTCACACTTATCATAGCGGGTTCGCGTTGCTTGTCGTATTGTTTATTTTACTAGTGATTATTGGCGCATCGTGGATGTGCTAATATGAACTAACATGTAGTAAGAAGAAGAGTGAGGGATTTAGAATGTCCCTCACTCTTCTTATGTGAATAATATTTTTACATATGTGGAAGTCAATAAAATAGTCATAAGGATGTTAATGGTCCGAAATAACTTAGGTTGTTTTTCGGAGGGGATCTCACGCTTCAAACATAATGCGTCAGTCATAGAATTAATAACAAACAAAATAAACAGTGCAAAAAATATAGTGAAGAAGAGCATGTACGTGCCTCCTGACGAGCAATGATATATAAACTTTATCAAAAATTGGCTAAAAAAGATAGGAGAATGCTAAATTAATTTAAAAAGCAGTTTAAAAGTATACAGGTTTGTTATATTTTAGGTAGGAAGTGGAACAAAAAGACAGGAAAGGTGTGGATAAACGAATGAAAAAAAGTGAACAAGTATGGAAAATTGCCTTTCTATCATTACTCGGTTTTGTTGTGGTTACAATAATTGTCGTCTTCATTCTTTTTCAACGATATTTTCCAGAGGTTGAGGAACAACATTTCTTGGCTCAACAACCAACAGGAGAAGAAGCTACGTTTCACATTCAAACAGACAAAACGCGGTTAAATTCATTAATCGCATCAAAAATAGCTGAACACCCAGCGGACATCAGGTATATTGTTGAATTGATGGATGATAATGTTCAGTTTAGATCAGCGTTCCGAATGCTTGGACAGGAAGTACCCGTGACTATTAATTTTTATCCAAGTGTTACTCCGAATGGGGACTTATTACTAGAGGTAAGGACCTTTTCAATTGGTATTCTTAATTTACCGGTAGATCAGGTTATGCAAATATTAACTAACTGGCTTGAGTTAGCTGATTGGATTGTTACGTATCCAAGTGAAAAGGTAGTTGAAGTAAAAATAACGGAACTTCAAATAGATGATAATGATTCAATTATGTTTCGTTTTCTAACCTTCGATCTAACGCAAGATAAAATTGAGCTTGAAATGATTTTTAAATAGAAAAAGGATGGCTAGTAGGGAAATCGCCTATCAGTCATCCTTTTTGTTATACAGCTTGTTTAATTAAAATATGGAACCCTTCTTCGTGGTTTTTCACATAACTATCTTTCGGTGCTTTAAATAAGTAAGAAGCATACAGAATGTCGTAAAAAGCTAATCCGAAGTGAATAGAGCTTATAATTGAAATATAGGCAATATACATCGGAAACATTGCTGAGGCAACTGCTCCTATTGCAGTTATTGTAAAAACCGGTGTTAATAAAGCAGTTAAATATAGGTTACGCGCTAATGGTTTCGACAGTTGTACTGAAAGAACTGGTATTGGTGATAGCCAGTTCGTCTTTAACATTGCTTTCTTTCCACAAAGCCAAATAGGCAGAAGATGTAAGATTTTATGAACAATTAATATTGCTATAATACTCATAACAAAAAATGGCAGGCTAACATTAGGCGACTGTGTAGTCGGTAAAAGGCTGCTAACAACTAAATAAGAAAATAAAAAAGTAAAAAGCATCGTGCATCCAGAATACATCATTAGGCGCAACGTACCGTATTCACGGCTTATACGTATTGTTTTCCAGCAGTTCATTGAAGTGCTGCACCTCCTCAATTCACTGACTAATTTACTCTCATTTTTATTAGAAAGCAATAGAATCGACAAAAATAAAATGATTTCGACAATAAAGATTTCAGCATATTAATAAATTAGGAAAATAAGGAACTAAATTCTGATACAACTTTATTATTTTCCAAAAAAAAAAGAGAGTCTAGTTTAATACTAGGCTCCTTCACTTGAATAGTTTGTTTTATTGTCTGTATCTACTTTTGTAAGACGACCATTAACTTCTTTGAAGTCTTCATCGAACTTGGAAAGCGATTGTTCAAAAATGTCAATAAAGTCTGGTCCGTATATATGTCTCAATATACTCGTTATTTCAGATAATTCAGGGAATTTCCCGTATAGGTCTCTAATTGGCAATGCCCCTTCGAACACACCGTACGTATCTGGCTGGTACGATTCAAGTGTTTGAAGGAATAAATCATGTCCTGCATTTGTTAAACATACATAAGTATTTCGTTTGTCATTTTCCTTTTTTGAAAAATGTAAGAGACCTCTTTCTTCTAATTTCTTTGAGAAGTTAAAGGCAGTAGATACATGCATAACCCCAAACTTCGCAATATCTGAGATAGAGGCACCATCTAAATGATAAGCAATCCATAGAATATGGTGCTCATTGATATTTAGATCAAATGGCTTGATCCATGTTTGCCAATCCTTTTCTACGGACTTCCATAGTGCTTTACTTAATTGCGCTACCTTATGACTAAATATGACTGATTGTTTTAAGGAGCTAGGTACTTGTTGATCCATCTTTCTCCCCCTAGGTATGACGTTACTAATTTCTGTTTTGTTCTTCAAAAAGTTATTTTCCGATATTTTTTCTTCTTTACATTATGACAAGAATTGAAATAAAAAGAAAGATAAAAATTTATGAATTTAAAACTTTTAGAAAATTATTATTAAACCTCTTACTCGTTTGTAGGACAATCTAGTCGATTGCTTTTCTAGATTGTTCTACATTTTTTTGAAGAGTCTCAATATCATTTTTCAGTTGATTTAACGCAGGTTCTACATCCTTTTTCCAATCATTGATAGAGTCTTTAACTTCTTCACCAACGGTTACAAACGTTTCTTTGCCAACTTTGGCAGTCGTCTTAAGTTGAATAGAGGCAGTTTGACTATCTTTAGCTAGTTGCTCAAACCCTTTTTGGACTTTTATAGCACTTTCTTTACAGCTTGTACGTAAGTCTTTTCCTGATGTAGGTGTTGTTAAAAGTGTTATAGCACCGACTATAGTTGAACCAACGAATAAACCTGAAAAAAACGATTTAGTACCCATGATTCGTACCACCTTTCTAAACTTGTTCTGAAACCCCTCCTATAAGCATATATATCAAGGATAAGGAGGGGGGAAGATGGAAGCACTCATTTTATTAATGGTATCAGTTTGTTTACTTTCATTGTACGGGCTTGTTTATGTTTCATTGCGATTAGTGGGCAATGTAAATAGCTATGAAAAAGCCCAATTCAGAAGTTCTCTTCTTGTTATGTTGGCACTATTGCTCATTAGTGGTGTTTCTGCAACTTTTCTCATCATGTCTTAACAAGTGGTTAGGGGGTAAACCTAACCACATTAATGACTTGTTCGATAAGAATCCATATACTTTCGAAGTGCTACGCACGCTTCGAGTGGAACAGCATTGTACGTAGAAGCACGGCAGCCACCTACGGAGCGATGACCATTTAGTCCGACAAATCCAAGTTCTTTTGCTTTGGCAAGAAACTTTTGGTTATCGTCCTCAGTAGGAAGGTTAAATGTAATATTCATTAATGAACGAGAATCTTTTTCAGCATGTCCTCTATAGAAACCATTACTTTCATCAATCGCATCATAAATTAATTTAGCCTTTTCCTCATTACGCTTTTGGATTGCATTTACCCCACCTTGCTCTTTCACCCATGTTAGTACCTGATTTAACATATAAATAGCAAATGTTGGAGGTGTGTGATATAGCGAGTTACTATCGGCATGAGTCTTGTAACGTAAGACGGTAGGAACTTGGTCAACGTTTACCTCAAGTAGATCCTCTCTAATAATGGCAACTGTTACACCTGATGGACCGAGGTTCTTTTGCGCACCTGCATAAATAAGCCCAAATTTCTCTACATCAATAGGGCGTGAAAGAATATCACTAGACATGTCCGCAATAAGGGGAGCATGGTCAATTGTAGGAAAATCCTTCCACTGTGTTCCGAAAATTGTGTTGTTAGATGTTAAATGAACATAAGCATCATTTTTATTAAATTGGAACTCGTTTGATGTAGGAATTGATTGATAGTTATTTTCTTTAGTTGATGCTGCAATAGCTGTCTTACCAATTAGTTTAGCCTCTTTTAATGCTTTCTCAGACCATGAACCCGTTAAAATATAATTTCCGATTGTTCCTTCTTTTAAAAACTGAAGAGGAATCATTGAAAACTGTAAGCTAGCACCGCCTTGCAGAAAAAGAACTTTGTATTGGTCGGGAATGTTATAAAGCTCTTTTAGTAGATCAATTGCATTTTGATGAACGGCCTCGTAATCTTTGCTACGATGGCTAAGTTCCATAACTGACATCCCGGTTCCGTTAAAATTCGTTAACTCAGCTTGTGCTCTTTGTAATACTTCTTTCGGTAACGCAGATGGTCCAGCATTAAAGTTATAAACTGCTGTCATGTTCTCTCCACTCCTTTATCTCTTCACCACGTTAATAACATAGATTGTCATTATCGTACCATAACTAAGCAGATAATGAACTGTTTTTTTAGTGTTTTCTGAAAGTTCCTTTTAAAGAATGATTCAGATAAGGCTAATCAGAAATTCTGATTAGCCTTATCTGAATCAGCTTCTTAGTGATACTCAACAATAATACAAAGAAGCTGATTTTTCAATGGCCTTTAAGCAATGAGCTGGGCCGTTGCTTTGTCTTAAAGCCTGCTATGAGTGAGTTTCTCATAGCAGGCGCGTAACGTGTGGAGCCATTGCTGCTTCCTCGAACCCGCTAAAAGGACTATATTAGTGCCCTCGATTTTTCTTTTTTATTTCTTCATAAAAACAGTTATTTCTTTTGCTATTTGTTGTAAATCTTCAGGTTTGTATTCGGCGCTATGGTCTTTCCAAACGGCACCGAATCCGTCACCTTTACCGTAACGTGGAATTAGATGTACGTGGAAATGATACACCGTTTGCCCAGCAAGTTCGCCGTTATTGTTAACAATGTTTAAACCTTCTAATTGATACGTTTGTTTAATCGCTTTTGCAATTTTTGGAACAACTGCAAAAATATGCTTCGATCTCTCTTCAGTTAGATCAAAAAGATCTTGGTGATGAGCTTTTGGGATAACTAAAGTATGCCCCTTCGTTACTTGGCTAATATCTATAAAAGCTAGTACATGTTCATCTTCATAAACTTTGGAGGCAGGGATTTCTCCTTGCACAATTTTACAAAAGATACAGTTAGAATCAGTCGTCATCGAATCACCCTTCCCATAATTTGTCTAATCCAACTATACATGAGTGCTTGACTGACTTGCAAGTCGCCATTAAACTCATTAATTTTGAAAAAAGTGTGTCGAAGAAAGCAAGCCTTTGTCATTAGACTAGAGAACTATTCTGGACTTTTGGTAAGATAAGAGGGCGAAGGAGTTGTTAACTATGTCAGTTTTAAAAATAGAGGGAATAACGGGAGGATACCATCCGAAAAAGCCTGTATTACATGATGTTAATTTTCATGTTAATAATTCAGAGATTGTCGGGTTGATTGGGCTAAATGGGGCAGGGAAGAGTACAACGATTAAACATATACTTGGGTTACTCCAACCTGAAAAAGGACAAGTAACGATAGAAGGGAGAACGTTTCAAGATGATGTTAATGAATATCGGCGTTCATATGCCTATATTCCAGAAACACCAATCCTATATGATGAGTTAACGTTATGGGAGCATTTAGAGCTGACAGCATTGGCATATGGACTTAAGAAAGACATTTTTGAAGAGAGAGCAGAGAAGTTGCTTGCTGAGTTCCGGATGGGAAAAATGAAAAAGTGGTACCCAAGTCATTTTTCAAAAGGAATGCGTCAAAAAGTCATGATTATGAGTGCATTCTTAATTGAACCTCCCGTTTATATTGTTGATGAGCCAATTGTTGGATTAGACCCAATTGGTATTCAATCTTTTTTAACATTTTTAAGCGATATGAAAAATAGAGGTGCCGCTGTCTTAATGTCGACACATATCTTAGTAACAGCAGAACGTTACTGTGATCGCTTTGTTATATTGCATCAAGGGAAGGTTGTGTTGGAGGGGACACTGGATGAGATGCGTCATCAATTACAACTTCCTCAAGCGACATTGGATGATATATATATTGAAATGACAAAGGAAGAACTCGTATGAATGATGGAATGACGTTATGGAGAGAACGAGTTAACACCTATTGGAATATGGCGATTCGATATTTACGTTTAATTGGGAACAGTGGGTTTTTGTTCACAGTCTATGTTCTTATCATTATTGGGAGCTACTATTATAGTGTGTTTCTAGATTGGTTACCAGAATCTTTTCCAGCAGTTTGGGTGTTTGTTGCAGTGTTTGCCCATTTGTTGACAAGAAGTGGTGTGCGAACATTTGTAAAGCCGGCGGATGTGGTTTTTCTCTTGCCGTATGAATCGAAACTTGGATCCTATTTTCAAGCATCTAAATGGTATAGCTTTGGATTGCAAAGTGGAGTCATACTTCTTGTCTTAGTTGTTCTTTCTCCTTTATTTTCGGAGTACTTAGCATCTAACGCTGGCAGCTTGTTGCTGGTGTTAGTCTTCTTGATTGTGGCGAAAGGTTGGAATGTGTTTGCAAGTTTTGAAGAGCAACGTTTTCAAAGCGAGTCAGATAGACGTTCTCACTTTTTATTACGAGGGGTAATAAACATTGCTTTCACCTATTTGCTTTTTTCAGGTGCTAATTTGTTATATATTCTTGCCCTTTACGTAATCATGGCAGCTCTGTATTACGTTTATTATCAAAAATTGTCTAAGCAATTATCGATTAAGTGGGATCATTTAATTGAAGTAGAACAAGGAATGTTGTTGTTCTTTTATCGTATTGCTAATGCTTTTACAGATGTTCCACAACTTAGAAATAAAGTGAGACCAAGGAATTATTTGAAAGGGATTTTACCTGTAATTACAGATTCTAAGAAATCGATTTATCATTATTTATTTGCGAAATCCTTTATTCGGGCGAACGACTATCTTGGTATCTATGTAAGGCTTGTCATTATAACAGCTGTTATCCTTCTTGCCCTTCCTTCTGGGTGGCTTCAACTTGTGGTCCTTCTCTTATTTATGCATATGGTGACAAATCAATTGTCTACAATTTGGTATCATTACGATACGAATATGTGGGTTGATTTGTATCCTGTAAGTAATGATGAAAAAAAGGATGCCCTAACACAGCTATCCTTTAGATTGCTATTGATTATGACAGCCGTTCAACTAGGTGTATTACTAGCTTCATCCGCTCTCTTGATTGCCGGAGCTACCCTTATTCTTGGTGGGGTATATAGCTATGTAGGAAGTCATAAACTGATTCATAAAAAAAGGAAAAATTAGTCATCATCATACTTATACTTGAATCTATAAAGATAAGGAGTAACGTCAAAAGGAGAGGCTGTTATGTATGAAAAGGAGATTGCAGAAGAATTGCAAAGATGGAAGCGGAAGTTGTTAAAACGACCTTCGATGGTAGGTCGTTATACAAAAGGATTGCAATCTAAGATGAACAATCTTATTCCAGAAAAAGTACATTCCGTCGTAACGGCAAGTATAAAGAATATGGTCCACGCTACGTTAGTTGGTTCTGAATATACTACAAAAAAACAACCTGAGTTGGCATTAAGCCTAGAGCAAAGAGAAGAGAAAGTATCCCAAATAATTAAAACGTATAAGCGTACGGCTGCTCTAGAAGGAGCTGGAACAGGTGCAGGAGGTATTTTACTTGGAATGGCTGATTTTCCTTTACTTCTAAGTATAAAAATGAAGTTCCTTTTTGATGTTGCCTCTGCATATGGTTATGATGTGCGAGACTATCGAGAGCGATTGTTTGTTTTGTACCTTTTTCAGTTAGCTTATGCAAGGGAAGAAAAGCGACTTGATTTAATCAAGCAGTTGGAAGAATGGGAATTAAGAAAAGAGCATCTTCCTGAAAAAGAAGAATATTTAGCTACGTTTGATTGGAAGGCATTTCAACTCGATTATCGTGATTATATTGATTTACCAAAGATGCTACAACTCATCCCAGGGTTCGGAGCAGTAGTAGGTGCGGCTGCTAATTATCGTTTTCTTGATCTATTAGGGGAAACCGCGATGAATGGCTACCGAATAAGGTGGTTGTCGTCACTACCGGAACAAAAAAACGAGATTGACTAATTTTAGTCAATCTCGTTTTTTTATTTTGTTAAATAGTAAAAGGAAGTGATTGAGAAATACGATTTAGATAAGCAGAGATAACAGCAAACTGTCCTGTGAATAATAAGATACCTAAGATGACCATAATTCCGCCGCTTACTTTTTGAATGGTAGGAAGCCACTTATTTAATGCCCGGACTTTATTCAGGGAACGCGACCAAAGCAGCGCTACTAAAAGAAATGGAATTCCTAAACCGATTGAATAAACAAATAACATAAATACCCCTGCCCACATCGTGTCGGCTTGACTTGCCATAAACAGGATCGAAGAAAGAACAAGTCCGATACAAGGGGACCAGCCAGTCCCGAATAAAAAGCCAAGCAGAACTGAATTGGCAAAACTCGCTGTTTTTTTCGGTTTAACTGCTAGCTTTTTTTCGCTCAGTAACATTCGGATCGATATAACTCCCATCATTTGTAAACCAAAGACAGCAATGATGATTCCTCCAATTTGTTCGAAAAGCTGTCTATTTCCTAAAAAAGCTTGACCGATAAACGTCGAAGACAAACCGAGGAGAAGAAAGATAATTGTGAATCCAAATATGAAGCCAATGCTCCTTGAAATAATTAATTTTCTATCAGCGTTTATTTGATTATCAGAAATGTTTGTTCCTGTTAATTGAGCCAAGTAAGCTGGTACTAATGGGAAAACACAAGGTGACAAAAAGGAAACAATACCCGCTAAAAAGGCGAGCCAAATAGAAACTTCAGTCATGCTAAACACATCCTTAAAGTAAAGTAAATCTAGAAATTTATATCGTTCTACTTCCTAGTCTATTCTAGTCCATTCTCGATATATGAATCAATTTTTTACACTTGCTTATTCATTATAGCTGATTCTATACAAGGATGATGGCCATATTACAAACGTTCACAAAGTAGTAATGAAAGATCAGTCTTAAGACGTAGACAAAACCAATCTACAGGTTGGCTTCAAAAGAATTATCTTCATCTACAATAAAAGTAGTTAAGAGAAGGAGGCAATGTAAATGAAACAATCAGGTAAATTTTTCGGCGGAATACTCCTTATTTTCATAGGGATCAATATTCTTCTTGGCATGATTGGGGTTAATATTGGAGGAATCATTGGGCTTCTCATTGGTGGAGCGCTCCTCTATTGGGGATTTACAAAATGGCAAGATAAAGGACAATGGTCGTTCTCAAGTATTATTCTAATTACTTTTGGTGCGTTAATGCTACTTGGGGGGCTTGGAGGAATTGTTAGTTTATTGATCGGTGCATTCTTAGTTTATGGTGGCTACAAGCTTATGAAAACAAAAGAAAATGCTAATGAAGATAAGCTTGATTTCAAAGAAAAAACAACCAGTTCGTTTGAGAGTATTGATGAAGAGTTCACAAAGTTAATGAAAGAAGGGGGAAATTGACATGCTAGGAGATAGAATTAACCAGTTAATTAAAGCGTATATAAATGAAGGGTTAGAACGAATTGAGGAACCCGCTATTATGGTTAAGCAGTACATTCGTGATGTGAAGGAACAGGTAGACAAGGCGGAACAAGATTTAGAGAGCGCATTCATACGAAAAAAAACATTGGAGCACGAATTAACGTTAGCGCGTGAATTGTTTAAAAAGCGGGAAGAGCAAGCGCATGTTGCTTTACAAGCGGATAATGAGGATTTGGCGCGAAAAATATTGGTTAATAAAAAAGAAGTGTGGAAGCAAATGAACCAGTTCCAAGAAATGATAGCCAAGCACGAAGACATTATTCGTGAGATGACTTCTAAGCTTGAACAACTTCAAACTAAATACAGTCAATTACAGGAGAAAAATATGGAATTAATAGTACGTATTCAAGCTGTAAAGAAAAGTGGGAAAACGAAGTCAAATGACAAGGTGAAAAGTGAAACAAAAAATTGGAGTGACCCAACTTTACTTGAACCTGATTGGGAAAATGAGAGTGAGGTTGATATAGAAATAAACAAATTGAAAGAGCAAATGCAAGAAAATTAATAAAAAGTACAAATAAAAGTTGTGAGGGAGTAGCGTTATTCTGATGAAATAAACGTTAAACTAAACTACTACCTCACAACAAAAAAAGCAAAATCAGTTGTTAAGAGGTATTAAAAATTTTCTATACGAACAACTAAAAGTCTTATATAGTTATAAAGTGTAAAGACTTGCAAGGAGGGGGAACATGAAGGTGTTGTTAGGAGGTATCTTGATAGTCATAGGTTTATTTCTCTTAGTAACAACCATCTCTTCACCGTTTACAAGCTTCGAAACAAAAAGGAGTGGAGGGTCATTAACAGCAGAACTAACTTCAGTAAAAACACTTGACTTCTCAAGCACATCTGTAGATTGGGTCATCGAAGGCCATGACGGTCAAATGCTTTCGGTTGAATTAAATAATGTAAATAAACAAATAGAGTTACACTCAAAAGAACAGAAAGACAAGTTACAGATTGAGGTGAAAGAACCGAGATTCAGTTTTTTCTCATTTAACTTTCGTGGAAGAACACAGGCTATTGTACGTATCCCGAATAGTTATAGAGAGAACCTAAATGTTAATAGTATCTCAGGAGGAATTGAGCTTGATGATGAAGTGCGTGTCACCAATACTAGATTAAAGACTGTTTCTGGGAATGTAATAGGATCAACACGTTCTAGCGAGTCTGTAAAAGTGAAGACAACCTCAGGAAAAATCAACTTAAAAGAAGTAACAACTGCCAATGTCAAGTTAGAAACTGTTTCTGGCGATATAATCGCTCAAAATTTATCAGGAGACATCGAAGGAAAAACAGTCTCTGGTAATATAGAGTTAGAGTATAAAGATGAAAACGAAAAGGTCTGGTTAAAAACAGTTTCAGGGGTTGTTGAACTAAATATTCCAATAGGAAATGCAGAAGTAAATCTTAACACAGTTTCAGGAGATATACGGCTTGACCTCTTACAACAACAGTCTATAAAGTCTAAGGCTTTTTCAGGAATTCTAGGTGATGGTTTGCATCCAATGACGATATCAACGACTTCAGGAGATATTCGAATTCGTGAGCGCTAAATGAAAGGAGATGGAGCATGAAGAAGCAAACTTTATTTGGACTTATCTTTGTTATTATTGGTTTCAATATTTTGATTAATACGATGAACATATCAATAGGAAACTTCGTTGCTCCACTCATTTTTTTCGTGATGGGCTTGTTTTTTTATAAAAGAGACCATAATTTCATTAGCCTCATTTTCTTTGTAATTAGTGCTAGTATTATTTTTGACCAATTTTTAGGGATGAATTTCATGGGATTACTTATTGCGATTGCAGCACTCTATTTTGGTATTCGCTTAGTCCGGTCACCTAAAAAAAGAAAGCATGACAGAGAGTTGATTCACGATAAAACAGAGCAAAACATAAGAAAAGCAGAGGAGAAACTAGATAAATTAAATGAAAGATTTCGAGTGGATGAGGATGATTCAAAGCGAACAAGAGATAATCGAGTGGTCTTCACCCCTACAATGAGAAAAAGCTTAATCGGAGAAGTTCATTATTTAGGTGAAGCTTTTGAATTAAATGACTTAACTATTTGGAATGGAATTGGAGAAGTTCGTATAGATTTATCGAAAGCAATTATCCCAGAAGGTGAAACTGTCATTGTTGTCCAAACATTAATTGGAGAAATTGACTTTTATGTACCTGAGGATTTAGCGGTTGCGATTCAAGCCTCTTCTACTATTGGCGAAGTTTCTCTTTTCCATGAAAGTCACGGAGGAATCAACCAACAGCTTAGCATCGCAACAAAAGAATACAAACAAGCACCGAGAAGAGTCAAACTAATCCTTTCTACGTTCATTGGCGAAGTGAAGGTGAGAGCAGTATGAGGAAACGTTTAGCTAGCATTCGTTGGCAATTTATTCGTCATAGTATCATCGTTACTTTTACTTTGGCCTTTCTGTTGCTCTTTTTAATGACATATGATGAACCGCGTAGCTTGCTAATAGTATTTGACCGTAAACTAGTGGGGATTCCGCTCTTTTTTTGGATTCTTATTGTTATCGGGATTACTGGAATAATCGGAGGGTATATTCAAGCGGATCCGATAAGGAGAAGAGTCGACCAATTAGTTCATGGTGCACTAAGGTTTGAGCGAGGAACGTTTACGCATAGGGTGGAAGTGGAAGGTGCAGATGAAATAGGAGAACTTGCTAAGCGATTAAATGGAATGGCTCAAAACTTTGAAGAACAAGTAGCCTCCTTGCAGCGCCTATCTAGCGAACGTGCTGCCATGCAAGAAACGGTAAAAAAAGCAGCTGTATCAGAAGAACGTCAACGTTTAGCTAGGGATTTGCATGATGCAGTTAGTCAACAACTATTTGCTATTTCGATGATGACCGCTGCTATTAAACAAACGATGGTACAGACATCTGACCCTACTGTTGAACAAGTAAAGATGGTTGAAAAGATGGCGAATACTGCTCAAGCAGAAATGCGTGCATTGCTACTTCACCTTAGGCCAGCCCATTTAGAAGGGAAGAGTTTAATGGATGGTATCCATCAATTATTTAATGAATTGCAAGAAAAGTATGGAATGGATGTCACCGTTACGATTCAAGATAATATGATGATCCCTAAAGGAATAGAAGATCAAATCTTTCGAATGGTCCAAGAAGCAATCTCGAACGTTTTACGACATGCGAAAGCGACACAACTAGAATTACAGCTTAGACAAACGAATCAAGATTTAAAAATAAAACTAATCGATAATGGGATTGGTTTTGATGTGAAAACTGTTCAAAAAAATTCTTATGGCTTACATACGATGCGAGAGCGGATGACCGAAATTGGGGGAACGCTACAAATCGTTTCTGTTCCTAGTAAAGGAACACAAATTGAAGTGAATATTCCTATTGCATGGAAGGGTGAGTGAAATGATTCATGTCCTGTTAGTGGATGATCATGAAATGGTACGAATGGGGTTGTCAGCGTACTTATCGACACTACCAGATATAAAGGTTGTTGGGCAAGCAAGTAATGGATTAGATGGAGTCAATGCAGCATTACAATTACAACCTGATGTGGTGTTGATGGACCTCGTAATGGAAAAGATGGACGGGATTGCTGCAACAGCTGAGATTGTAAAGGAAATACCTAATTGTAAAGTGATTGTTCTTACAAGCTTTATTGATGATGAAAAAGTGTATCCTGTAATTGAAGCAGGTGCATTTAGTTACCTACTTAAGACATCATCAGCCGTTGAAATTGCTGAGGCAATACGAGGAGCAATAGAAGGAAAGTCAGTTGTGGAAGCAAAAGTTACGAATAAGATGATGGACCGCATGCGGGGAAATAAAGTAAAACCATTACATGACTCACTCACTCCACGAGAAAGAGAAGTACTTGAATTAGTTGGAGAGGGAAAGAGCAATCAAGAAATAGCTGATACGCTTTTTATTGGTATTAAAACGGTAAAAACTCATGTTAGTCATATCCTACAAAAGCTTGAATTAGAAGACCGTACACAAATGGCTGTTTATGCACATCGTACGGGATTAGTAAAGTAGAAAACATGCAGTAAGGGTAATGCTGCATGTTTTCTTTTTCTTTTTATCCAACTGTATACGTAGTAACAAAAGATGGGCGTGGGAAAATTGAAGTTGGTAATGCTTGAGAACTTCCTCGTTTTTTATGTGCGTTCTCATACGATTTTGATGTTTGCCATTTTTTAAACGAATCTTCATCTTCCCAAATTGTCATGATTGCATATGTATCATCGCTAACAGGTCGTAATATTCGGATGGCTTGGAATCCAGGCTCTCCTTCAACTAACCCAGCACGATTACGAAAACGTTCTTCAAAAGAAGGACGCCCTTCTTCACTAACAGGAATATTATTGATAACAACAAATCCTTTTTCTTTAATGGTTCCCGTTTCGCTAAATACTTCATAATGTTTTGCTGCACTATGTTCAGCTATTTCTTCTACATAAACAAATTGCCCCGTTTCCCCTTGCATCGTAACTCCATTAAGCGCTGGTGTGTCACTATTAATTTGAACAATACTAGCTTTTTTCACCTGAGGCACCTCCTATGTTTTGCATTAATTGAAACGAAAAGTAAATCTATTCGTATATAAGTTTAGCTGTAGAAGATTTGCTTTGCAACTGTTATGAACTAGTCATAGACGGGTATAGTAGGTAATAGAAGGAGAGGACACTGACAAAGGTGGTTTTTACTTTGTCAGTGTCCTCTAAGCAACGTGCGGGGCTATTGCTATTTAATCAAGGTACTGAAGAAGTGTTTTCACCTTTTGTAGTGACCTCTAGAAGGGAGGTGTATGTTATTTGAAAAAGAAAATAGTTATAGGGTTAGCAGCTCTTTTAGGGACAACTCTTTTCGCTCTTATTATTTATTTAAGCATTATACTAGCAGGAAATTATGTAATAGATGGTCAGAAACTAGTGATGAAGGCAACGACGTCTCTTGTTGATCAAAATGGAGAGGTTCTAACCCAGCTTTATATTGAAAATAGAGAGCCTGTTACCATTGGCGACATACCTGAACATGTACAACAAGCTTTTATTTCTGTGGAAGATATACGGTTTCATAACCATCAAGGGATAGACATTCGCGCTATAGGAAGAGCGTTATATCGTGATTTACTTGCAGGAGCTAAAGTTGAAGGAGGAAGTACGATTACTCAGCAGCTTGCCAAAAATGTTTTCCTGACAAATGAAAAAACGTTACTACGAAAAACCAATGAAGTACTAATTGCTATGAATTTAGAACGTAAATATAGTAAAAATGAACTTCTAGAAATGTATTTGAATCGAATCTATTTTGGTCACGGAGCTTATGGAATACAAGCCGCGTCTAAATTGTACTTTAATAAAGATGTACATGATTTATCAATTGAGGAAGGAGCTCTCTTGGCTGGGCTACCAAAAGCCCCTAACTCCTATTCTCCTATTACAAATCCAGAACAAAGCAAGCAGCGACGGGATCTTGTCTTAACGTTAATGGAAAGGCATGGGAAGTTAACTCCTGAAGAGGCTAAGTATTTACGTGGACGAACCGTTGTTATTAATCAAAATCGTGTTACGGAAAATGAAGCATATTTAACCTACATTGATATGGTGTTAGATGAAGCGCGTGATCGTTATCATTTAACGAATGAAGAAGTTCTAACTGGAGGCTATCAAATTGTCGTTCCGATGAACAAAGAGATCCAAATAGATTCATATCAAAAGATACAAGATAATCGATATTTTCCAAGTGGTAATGAGGATGCTGAGGCAGCCATAGTTCTCTTTGACTCAAAAACGGGAGGTGTTCTTGCAGTACAAGGTGGAAGGGAGTATGTACGAAAGGGTTTAAATCGTTTGAATGTAAAACGACAACCTGGTTCTACAATTAAGCCACTTGCTGTTTATGCTCCTGCAATGGAGATGGGGACATTTCATCCGTATTCGATGATTGTTGATGAATTGATTGATTATGATGGATATACTCCTAGGAATTTCAATCAAGAGTATTCAGGGAAAATGACGATGTATGATGCAATCACTTATTCAGCCAATGCACCAACTGTTTGGCTGATGAATGAAATGGGAGTTGAAACGTCTGTTGAAGCTCTAGAACGTTTTGGTATTCACACAAACGATCGCGGTTTAGCAATCGCATTAGGAGGATTATCAGAAGGTGTAACTCCTCTTGAACTCGCTTCTGCTTACAGTGTCTTTGCCAATAACGGCAATCAAGTAGATCCTTATTTTATTGAAGCTATTTATACTAAAAATGGGGAGCGGTTACTAGGTGAAAAATGGCGAAATGAAACGATCATATCACCTCAGACGTCATGGTACATGACAAGAATGCTCGAATCTGTTGTGAAGAATGGTACGGGAAAAAGTGGAGAGGTCCATAGCTCTTTAGCTGGGAAAACAGGGACGACATCTTTTCCAGGAGTAGAAGGCGCAGTAATGGACGCTTGGTTTGTCGGCTATACGCCAACGGTTGTGGGGGCAGTATGGATGGGTTATGATGTTACAACAAGTGAACAGTATCTTAGAGGAGGAAGTGCGTATCCTACTGTTTTATATAAGGATATCGTCAGTGAGTTACCAAGTCAGATGCGTGCAGCTGCTTTTGAGAAGCCTGATGAAGTTGAGGAGCTTCTACCACCTGTTGAACTTCCGGTGATTACTGATTTAACAGCGACTTTTTCAATGGGGGGAAGAGGACTTTCTAGTATTCACCTAAAGTGGAGTGGCAAAGCTGATGAGAGAATTTACTATCATATTTATGAGAAAACTGAAGATGGAAGCAACCTTTTAGCAACAGTTGTTGGCCAAACAGAATTTTATATCAACAGTTCAAACCCATTTACAACTAGGAAGTATGAAGTTGTTCCTTATAATTCGATAACCGATCAAGAAGGGGTTACTTCTAATTTAGCTGAGGTGAAATTTAGGTTAGGCTTTCATTAATATGGTCTAAAAGGGATTCGTCCCTTTTAGACTTTCCGCTTGCTTTGGGACAAGAGTGATAAGTCAATTCAAACAACTAAAACATTCATCTATTTTATGACAGTTGTTCTGTTAGTCTATACACGTTAAGTTTCGGTCATTATAGTAAAAGTGTATAATATGCTTTTTGGAATGTAATCAAGTAAAATAGGTAGGAAAGATATTTAAAGGAGTGGCACAATGGATCAGAAGATTTTTAACGATACGTTTTTAAAAGCCTGTAGAGGAGAGGCTCATGATCATGTACCTGTTTGGTATATGAGGCAAGCTGGACGGTCTCAGCCTGAATATAGAAAAATTAAAGAAAAATATTCTCTTTTTGAAATTACACATCAACCGGAACTATGTGCCTATGTGACTAAGTTACCTGTTGATCAGTATAATAACGATGCGGCTATTTTGTATAAAGATATCATGACACCGCTACCAGCCATTGGAGTAGACGTAGAGATAAAGTCAGGAATTGGTCCGGTTATCGATAATCCAATTCGTACGAAAGCAGACGTAGAAAAATTAGGAACGATTAACCCTGAAGAAGATGTGGCTTATGTTCTAGATACAATCAAACTGCTACGTGAACAGTTAACGGTTCCATTAATTAGTTTTGGAGGAGCTCCATTTACGCTTGCTAGCTATATGATTGAGGGTGGCCCATCTAAAAACTACAATAATACAAAAGCGTTTATGTATGCAGAGCCAGAAGCTTGGCACTTGTTGATGGATAAGCTAGGTGAAATGACTATTACATATGTAAAATCGCAAATTGCAGCAGGGGCGCAAGCGATTCAAATTTTTGATTCTTGGGTAGGGGCGTTAAATGTAGCTGATTATCGTACATTTGTGAAGCCGGTCATGAACCGTATCTTTGCAGAACTTAAGCAAGAAAATGTTCCGCTTATTATGTTTGGAGTAGGAGCAAGTCATTTAGCAAACGAGTGGAATGATTTGCCTCTAGATGTAGTCGGGCTTGATTGGCGCCTGTCTGTGCAAGAAGCAAGAGAGTTAGGTATTAAGAAAACAGTTCAAGGAAATTTAGATCCTGCAATTTTGTTAGCTCCATGGAATGTCATTGAAGAACGCACGAAAGCAATCCTAGATCAAGGAATGAAAAATCCAAACTTTATCTTTAATCTAGGACACGGAGTTTTCCCGGAAGTTAGTCCAGATACGTTAAAGAGATTAACAGCTTTCGTGCACGATTATTCGATGAATAAGTTGTAATTTGAGGTGAGGGAATGACTAAGAGAAGAATTGGCTTATTAGTAATGGCATATGGAACACCAAGAAAGAAAGAAGAGATTGAGCCGTATTATACTCATATTCGCAGGGGGCGGAAACCTTCTGATGAAGCGTTAGAAGAGTTGACGGAGCGCTATGAAGCTATTGGAGGTATTAGTCCTCTTGCTAAGATTACAGAAGATCAAGCATTTGGCTTAGAGGCACAATTAAATAGTGAATATGATGATGTTGAATTTAAAGCTTACCTCGGCTTAAAACATATTGATCCTTTTATTGAGGATGCTGTTAAGCAAATGAAAGAAGATGGGATTGAGGAAGCCGTAAGTTTAGTTCTCGCACCCCATTTTTCAACTTACAGCGTGAAATCTTACAATGGCAGAGCTAAAGAGGAGTCAGAAAATGTAGACGGACCAACGATTTACAGTGTTGATAGCTGGTATAATGAGCCGTTGTTTATCGATTATTGGGTAAATCAGGTAAAAGAAACATTAGGTGAAATTGAGGATAAGGACAAGTCCTGTGTTATCTTTTCAGCTCATAGCCTGCCAGAAAAAATTACGAAAATGGGAGATCCGTACCCAGATCAACTGCAAGAAACAGCTGACTTGATTGCAGAAAAAGCAGGAATTAAGAATTATACAATTGGTTGGCAAAGTGAAGGCAACACACCTGACCCTTGGCTAGGTCCAGATGTCCAAGATTTAACTAGAGATCTATATCAAGAACATGGTTATACTTCCATCGTTTATTGTCCAGTTGGTTTCGTAGCTGATCATTTAGAAGTGCTTTATGATAATGACATTGAATGTAAGATCGTAACAGATGAACTTGGAATTGATTATTATCGTCCTGAGATGCCGAATGCCAAACCAGAATTTCTACAATGTTTAGCAACAGTTGTCAAAAAAAAGCTTGCAGAGAGAGAGTAGTGAGAACTTGTGGTGCAAAAGGAAAGAAGGATAGCAATTATTGGCGGTGGAATTACTGGGTTAGCAGCTGCACATAAACTGGAAAAAGCTAAGGGAAACGATGTAGCTATTTCCTATGATTTATTTGAAAAAAGCGAGCGACTTGGTGGGAAGATACAAACCGAACGCGTTAATGGATTTGTTATTGAACTCGGGCCGGATTCGTACTTAGCGAGAAAGGACAGCATGACAAGGTTGGCGAAAGAAGTTGGATTAGAAGAAGAACTTCTGTTTAATGATTCAGGTCAAGCATATGTCTTAAAAGGAGAAACCCTTCACCCGATTCCTGGTGGAGCGATAATGGGCATTCCTACAGAGATCAAGCCATTTTTGCATACTAACCTGTTATCGCCAATTGGGAAACTAAGAGCGGCAGGCGATTTCTTTTACCCACGTATCACGGCTAAAAATGAGGATATCTCTCTTGGTCACTTCTTTCGTCGAAGATTAGGCAATGAGGTGGTTGATAGTCTCATTGAGCCACTTTTATCTGGTATTTATGCAGGAAATCTAGATAAGTTAAGTTTAAAAGCTACCTTTCCTCAGTTTTTACAAGTTGAGCAAAAGCATGGGAGTCTCATTCGTGGAATGAAAGGGTCAAAAGGTAAACAGTCAAAGCCGCAAACGGAGGTTGGAAAATCCAAAGGGATGTTTTTGACGTTTCGAAGAGGGTTGCAGTCTTTTGTTGAAGCGATTGAAGCAAAACTCGACCGCGATTCAGTCCATAAAGGTAGTAATATAACAAAGGTAGAAAAGCGGGGGAAGCTATTCTATTTGTGTTTTGCAAATGGTGAGGAAGCCGTCTATGATAAAGTAATCATGACTACTCCGCCAAAGGTAACAGCGAACTTACTATCCGATTATCCATATTTCGGATATTTACAAGAGATGGAATCAACGACAGTAGCGACTGTTGCTCTAGCTTATAAAAAAGAGAAAGTCATCAATCGCAATGAAGGGACAGGCTTTGTTGTATCGAAAAAAAGCAATCATACTATTACTGCTTGTACATGGACTCATAATAAATGGAAGCACTCTACTCCAGAAGGGTACGCACTGCTTAGAGCTTATGTTGGACGAGCTGGTGACTCAGCGATTGTCTCGCGTTCAGATGATGAAATCGTAAGTGCTGTCCTTTATGACCTTAAGCAATTCATGACAATTGAAGGAGAGCCGGAGTTTTGCTTCATAAAACGATGGCAGGATTCCATGCCGCAGTACAATGTCGGTCATACGTATAAACTAGCAAAAGTAAAAGAAGATATCGTGCGGAATCTTCCTGGTCTTTATCTTGCTGGTGCAGGCTATGATGGGATTGGGTTGCCTGATTGCATTAATCAAGGAGAGGCAGCTGTGCAACAAATTTTTAATAGGTGGTAGAGAAAAAGAGGGTGGCTTCTTCTAATTCCTTTTGTTGTTTTTATGACCTTTTAGGGAATTGTGAATCGGAAGCCCTCTTTTTCTATTTGAATATATAAGAGTAGGAGGCAAGTAGATGGATAACTCTACTGATCAATTAAGTGTAATCGATGAATCTGATCTACAGTCTGAGCTTCAAGTAATACATTGGATGGTTCCTCCTCATTTTATTGTATATGACAACCATTCTATACAAGACATACTTGAAATAATGCAATATAAAAATAATGATTTAATTGTGATTAATCAGGATCATTTAGTATTAGGGATCATTACCCAACAAATGATGAATCGTCTTTATTTAGAGGGGATATCTGTTAATAAAACAATGGAGGTAACATGGCTCGAAACATCACCTACCATTTTTCCTGATACATCGATTTTACATATACCTTTTAATGAACAAGTGATTCCGGTCGTGAATCAAAACGATAAATTAGTTGGCTCTATTAGTACGAAGGAGTTGTTCATGGCACAGGAATTTTTAATAAGTTCGATTCAGCATAATGTGAATGTCATTGATATCATTCTTGATATTGCTTATGAAGGAGTGGCTCTCGTCGACCGAAATGGATTTGTCGTAAAAATGAATCAAGCCTATCGAAATTTCTTAGGGATTATTTCAGAAGATGTTATAGGGAAACATGTAACAGAAGTTATTGATAATACAGAGCTCCATCTAACGGCCAAGACAGGCATACCTCAAAGAGGGGAAATTCAATTAATTCAAGGTCAAAAAATGATCGTCCACCGCATTCCGATCTGGCAGAACAATGAACTAGTCGGTGCGATTGGGATGTTAATCTTCGAAGGCGTATCAGAGTTGTATCGCATTTTAGAAAATGCTACTCAAACATCTAAAGAAAGCTTTCCTTCTCCTCTGATAAGTGAAGAGAAGAAAAAAATTGAGTCAACTTCTTTGAACACATTCGATAAAATCCTAGGTGTTAGTGAAGAAATGTATGCATGCAAAAGGCTCTCAAAGAAAGCGGCAAAAGCGAATGCAACGGTTTTAATCACGGGCGAAACGGGAACAGGAAAAGAAGTATTTGCTCAAGCCATTCATCGTTCAAGCAGAAGGTCAGAAGGCCCCTTTGTGGCTATCAATTGTGCAGCTATCCCAGAGAATCTTCTTGAATCAGAATTATTTGGGTATGTAGAGGGTGCATTTACAGGAGCCAAAAAGGGAGGAAGCCAAGGAAAGTTTGAATTGGCTAATGGAGGTACGATTTTTTTAGACGAAATCGGTGATATGCCAAAGCATATGCAAACTAAAATTCTTCGTGTGTTAGAAGAGAGAAAAGTGATGAAAGTCGGAGGAAGTCAAGAGCTTCCTATTAATGTTAGAGTCATTGCAGCAACACATCAAGCTTTACATGAAAAAGTAAAACTAGGTTCTTTTAGAGAGGATTTATACTACCGGCTTAACGTCATTGAATTAGAAATTCCTCCATTAAGGAGACGCCGTTCCGATATACCAATATTATTTTCTTATTATTTAAAACAATTTTCTCATGAAAATAAAGAAGAAGTGAAAAAGGTTGATCCAACTGCTATGGAAAAAGTAATGTCATATGATTGGCCGGGTAATATCCGTCAACTCATAAATACAGTTGAACAACTTAGTACATTAGTCGATGGAAATATAATTAAAACGATACATTTACCTGCTGCTATTAGAGAGCAGCAAAAGACAATGGTAGGACAGCCGCTTAAATTAGAGCGAATGGAGAAAGAAAAACTAACGATTGAACAGATGTTAGAAGAAGTAGGTGGGAATAAGTCAGAGGCGGCTAAGCGATTAGGGATTCATAGAACAACGCTTTATAAGAAAATGAAGCAACATAATTTAAAATAGTGTAGCGAAAAAGATACACATCTACAATGGTGTATCTTTTTTTGCTACACTATTTTCTTTTCCTTTTCTTTGAATATGGCATGTTTTCAACAATGGAAAAGTTGGCACGTATTTTGCATTACTGAAATTGAAAGCAAAAAGGAGGAATCAGAAATGAATGTAGCAACAGTCCACTTGCCAAAGAGTATTTTCTACGGTCAAGGAAGTGTTGGAAAAATCGGAGAAGCGACCGCGAAACTTGGGAAAAAGGCATTGATTATTAGTGATTATGTGATGAGAGACTTAGGAAATTTAGAAAAATGTCATGAATATTTAAGAGAATCAGGTGTTGCTTTTGTTGATTATTTAGAAGTTGCTAGCGAACCAACAGATCAATATGTATACGAAGCACTTTCTTTAACAAGAGCAGAACAATGCGACGTAATTATTGCGTTAGGTGGGGGGAGTTGCATTGATACGGCTAAAGCTGTGGCAGTACTAGCAACAAACGGTGGAGAAATTAGTGATTACATGAATTTGAAAGCGTTAGCAAAGGTTAAGCCGTTGCCACTTATAGCGATTCCTACTACGGCTGGTACCGGATCAGAGGCAACGGATGTAACGGTTATTACGAATACGAGTAATGACGTAAAAATGATGATTAAACAACCTGCATTTATGCCTGAGATTGCCATAGTTGACCCTGTCTTAACGATTTCGTCACCTAAAAATACAACATCTGCAACTGGAGTTGATGCGCTAACCCATGCGTTGGAAGCGTATATTTCAAGAAAAGCACATCCATTTACAGATCACATGGCTCTTTCGGCAATCAAGTTAATTACAGAAAATTTATTAACAGCTTATCATAATGGTTCTGATTTAAAAGCGAGAGATAAGATGATATATGGTTCGATGCAGGCTGGAATTGCATTCTCGAACGCTTCGGTTTGCCTTGTGCACGGGATGTCAAGACCAATTGGTGCATTATTTCATGTTCCTCATGGCATATCAAATGCGATGTTATTACCTGTTGTCTTAGAGTATACAAAAGATTCATGCGTTACACGTTTAGCGGAAATAGGTCGTTTTTTATACCCAGAGGTGAAAGGGCTTGCAGATGAAGCGATGGCTGACCGTGTAGTAACAAATATTCTAGAGTTGTGTCAAAGCTTACATATTCCTAATTTAAAAACGTGGGGTGTAGATGAAGCGGAGTTTGAAAGTGTTCTTGGAAAGATGGCAAAGGATGCTTTAGATAGTGGAAGTCCAGCTAATAACCCTAAAGTTCCTACAGAAACTGAGATTATTTCTTTATATCGTCAAGCTTATGTCTACGAACATTCATTGAAGAAGGTATGATGGACACTTTTTAGGGGGAGAAAAAGATGTTGAGCATGATTGGGTTATTTATCGCACTAGGTCTTCTAATCTTTTTAACTATGAGAGGGATTAACATTATTGTTGCAGCATTGCTTTGCTCAATTGTACTTGCTGTAACAGGAGGGTTAAACCTAAATACAGCAATGGCTGGCTACTATATGGATGGGTTTACAGGTTATTTTGCTAATTGGTTTTTGATCTTCCTATTAGGCGCTATTTTTGGAAAGGTCATGCAAGATACTAAATCAGCAGAATCCATTGCCGATTGGGTAAGTCGGACAATGGGACCTCAATGGGCGGTTTTTGCAGTTGTAGGTGCCTGTGCCATTATGACGTATGGTGGTGTGAGTTTATTTGTAGTTGGATTTACCGTTTACCCAATTGCTGTTTCATTATTTAGACTAGCAAACTATCCACATAGGTTTATTCCTGCAGCCTTAGTTTTTGGCTCAATTTCTTTTACAATGACATCACCTGGGTCGCCTGAAATTCAAAATTTAATTCCGACCGAGTTTTTTGGTACGACACCTACAGCTGGTGGCTGGGTCGGAGTTTTCACAGGGGTTTTCATTGCGGCAGTTGGTGGATTGTGGCTACGATTATTAGTTAGGAAGGCAATAGCAAATGGTGAGGTGTTTGAATTACCAAAATCAAGTCCGTTCTACTCTGCAGACAAAGCTGAAGATGAGATAGCTGCTACAACGGAGAAGAAAAACTTACCAAATCCATTTTTCGCCATTTTACCACTTATTATTGTAATTGCAGTACTGAATATTCTTTCTTTCTACATGCCGCCAAAGACCGCTGCTCTTGTTGCGTTAATACTTGGTATTTTAGCAGTTTGGGGATTTAACTATAAATTTGTTCAAGAGTATTGGCAGTCATTAGCTGTAGGTACACAAAACTCACTTGTAGCCATTGCCAATACGTGTGCTGTTGTAGGTTTTGGAAGTGTGGCAGCCCAAGTATCTGCTTTTGATACATTTATTAATGCTCTTGTAAATATTTCAGGGCCTCCGCTGCTTGGCTTAGCTATTGGAGTTACGATTATATGTGGACTTACCGGCTCAGCCTCAGGTGGTCTTGGGATTGCTCTTCCTTTATTGGCACCGATTTATTTAGCAAAAGGGATAGATCCTGGTTCTATGCACCGGGTTTCAGCCTTAGCATCTGGTGGACTAGATTCCTTGCCGCATAACGGATATGTGGTAACAACGGTTAGGGCCATCTGTGGTGAAACACATAAGAGAGCTTATTTACCGATATTCTGTGTAAGTGTTATTCTTCCGACAATTGCGCTAATTTTAGCGATTGTATTATATTCTTTGTTTTATATTTAAATAAATGAGAAAAAGGAGTTTTTAAAAATGACAGTAACAACAACAGCAGTATTAAAAAATTATATTAATGGTGAATGGATTGATTCTACATCATCTGAATATGAAATTGTTCCAAATCCTGCAACGGGTGAAGAGATTGCTCGTGTTCCGCTTTCTACAAAGGAAGATGTGGATCGTGCTGTATTAACAGCGAAAGAAGCTTTTAAAACATGGAAGAAGACTCCCGTTCCAAAGAGAGCTCGTATTCTATTTAAATATCAACAACTTCTAATGGAAAATTACGAAGAGCTTGCAAGTTTAATAACGAAAGAAAATGGCAAGTGTTACGATGATGCGTATGGGGAAGTGCAAAGAGGAATTGAATGTGTAGAGTTTGCAGCAGGTGTCCCTAGTTTAATGATGGGGGAAATGTTACCAGATATTGCAACTGGAATTGAGTCTGGTATGTATCGTTATCCAGTCGGAGTAATTGGTGGAATTTCGCCATTTAACTTTCCGATGATGGTTCCTTGTTGGATGTTCCCATTAGCGATTGCTTGTGGAAATACGTTCGTGTTAAAGCCGTCTGAGCGCACGCCGTTACTTGCTGAGCGTTTGGTTGAATTATTTACAGAAGCTGGCTTACCTAAAGGTGTGCTGAACTTAGTTCATGGAGCACATGATGTAGTAAACGGATTACTTGAACATAAAGAAGTCAAAGCCATTTCGTTTGTAGGCTCTCAACCAGTAGCTGAATATGTTTATAAAACAGGTGCTAATTACGGGAAAAGAGTTCAAGCGTTAGCAGGTGCGAAAAATCATTCAATCGTTTTAGCTGATTGTGATATGGAAAAGACAGTTCAAGGAATTATTGGAGGAGCGTTCGGAAGTGCGGGTCAGCGTTGTATGGCTACATCTGTTGTTGTTGTAACAGAAGATATTGCTGATGAACTTATCTCTAAATTAAAAGAGGCTGCGGATCAGTTAGTGTTAGGAAACGGGTGTGAAAAAGCTGTTAATCTAGGACCGGTTATTCGTCAGTCTCATTTAGATAAGGTTAACGAGGCGATTGAAGAAGGTATTCAAGAAGGGGCAACGCTTGTTCGTGATGGTCGTGCAGATGGCAAGGATCTTGACGGTTTCTTCTTAGGAGCAACGATTTTTGACAATGTTACAACAGATATGAACATTTGGAAAAAAGAAATCTTTGCACCTGTTTTATCAATTGTACGTGTGAAAGATTTAACGGAAGCGATTGAAGTGACAAATGAGTCCGATTTTGGAAATGGATCTGTATTGTATACCGATAGTGGAGCAGCGGTTCGTCAGTATCGTGAAGATATTGAGGTAGGAATGCTTGGTGTCAATGTAAATGTACCAGCACCGATGGCGTTTTTCCCATTCTCAGGTTGGAAAAATTCCTTCTACGGAGATCTTCATGCAAATGGAAAAGACGGTGTGAACTTTTATACGAGAAAGAAAATGCTAACTACACGTTGGTAAGATGAATAGAGGATTGTCCCTAAAGGTCTATTATTGACCTTTAAGGACAATCCTTTTTTATTTCCATTTTTCGATGCGAGCAATACGCTCTTGATGTTCTTGTTCGTAGTTTTGTTGTCTAACTATTTGTTCTAATTATTTCCCGGTATATTGGCGTTTCTTTATTGTAATCGTAAAAAATATTAAATGAAAAGTTATCAAATATGCCTCCTGTAATTAGTTAATCTCATTCATTAGGTGAGGCCTTTCACCTGTTCGTACCAGCCTTGTAAAACAATCCCTTTAAGAAAAATCATATCCATTACCTCCTTATTCGTATTTTTGTAGTAGTTTATTGCATAAATTTGTGAATCTGTTGATTGTGATACTCTTCTAACTTTTGTTGTCTCACTAAACGTTCGAGTTCCTCACCAGTATACTTTCGTCTTTTGATAGAGATTGTGAAGAGTAAAAAGGAAAAAGTCATTTGATCACCGCCTTTCTATTTCAAGGATAAGCAATGACAATTCCTATATTTGGAAGTCGGAATAAGCAAAAAAGCCACAGGGAGACGCTCCTGTGGCTAGGTAGGTATCTAAAAAAGCCACAGGTTACGTCCTACCTGCGGCTTTAAAAATTAGCTTCCTAATAGAAATCTAATAAACATCTAGTTTGAGGCTAGCAGGTTTTGAACGCAAGATATATGAAGTTAATGTTGGTGTAATTAATCTCGTCATCATTGTGTTCAACCTCCTTTGCTCTCAAATTTGCTTTATTAAGGAATTATATCCAATCTCTGGTAATTTGTAAACTGGAAATGTGAATATTTTTTGCCTATTTTATAAAAGAGTTGACAATAGACAAAAACCGCTCAAATCTAACAGAATTTGAGCGGTTCGTATTTTTATTGATTTAAGATAGCATCTAGACGAGATGTATCAACAAATCCAGTAAGATCTGGATCTTTATCCATGAACTTTAATTCATAAGAAGCATCAGCCCAAGCTTGTAATGCTTCTGGGTGTGTTTCTGTTGTAACAGCCATACGGGTCCAAGCTTTTTCAAGAACGGTTTCAGGTAGACGGTTTTGTGTTAAATCAAAAAGATGATCGTTAATTGTCGTTAATGTATCTTCTGTATTCTCTTGTGTATAATCAACGGCTTGCTTATGACCACGTAATACAGCATCAACAGCTTCAGGATTTTCTTCTAAGAACTTTTTAGATGTAACAACAACAACACTTGCTAATTCTTCTCCTAAGAAAACATTATTCCATTCTGTAACGACGTTAGCATTAAGCTCTTCTACAAGGTACGTTCCCCAAGGTTCAGGTGCAGCTGCAGCATCAATTTGTCCTTGTTCAAACATAGCAACCATGTTTGCTGGTGCGATACGTGATTGATGTTCAACTGTTCCGCCGACACGGTTTGATTCTAGTCCAATGTCTTTTAACATCATTTCAAGTTGAACATTGTGTGTGCATCCATTTCCTGGAGTACAGAAAGACTTGCCACCAAAATCTTCAAGTGTTTCAATACCAGAGTCCTCACGAGAAACAATTAGTGTAGCTCCGTTAGCAGCAGCTCCAAGAACAACGATATCTCCACCTGTAAGGAAGTAGTTAATAGCTGGCCCTGGTCCAACATAACCAACGTCTAGATTCCCTGTTTCAAGTGCTTCGATAAAGTCATTTCCATTTGGGAAGTGGGTATACTCAGCACCTCTTTCACCTAATTCATCATCAAAAAATCCTTTTTCTTTTCCGATAATAGCAGCAGCATGGTCAAGATTTGGAAAATAACCAATACGAACATCACTTTCTGAGTCTGAACCACTCGTACTACCTGCACCACACGCAGTTAATGCCCCAAGCACTAACGCGATACTAGTTGCTTTAAACCATTTTTTCATCGTATTCTCTCCCTTTTATATAAATGTGTTATTTATCTATTTTGCATATCCCCAACGACTAAGCACTTTGCGTTCAATCGGATTAAAAATACAGTACTCTACAATAAGACCAATGACAGCAATGATAATCATAATGGCAATAACTAATTCCATATTAAAGAAATCGCGAGCATCAAGAAGAGTACGACCAAGGCCACCTCTACCAAGAAGTTCTGCTGCCATCAATGCACGCCATCCAAATGCCCATGATAATCGAATCCCTGTTAGAGCGGATGGAATAGAAGCTGGGATCATTACTTTCCATATTAATTCATAGCCTTTGTAGCCCATTGTACGTGCGGCACGAATTAAAAGTGGCTGTACATTTTTTATCCCCATTCTGACATTCATCGTCATTGGCCACGTTCCCCCAAGAACAATAACAAATAGAATGGCTGTTGTTCCTCCTTGGAACATAACTAAGGCCAATGGCAGCCAGACGATACTTGGTACGGATTGCAAAGCAACAACAAGTGAACCAAGAGTTTCATCAGCAATTTTAGAAGTAGCTAAAATAATACCAAGAATGGAGCCGATGATAACAGCTAAGGCAAAACCTAAGCCGATACGTCCTAAACTTGTTGTTAAGGCAACGGTTAAGATCCCAGTCTCGAAAAAGCCTTTATAAAGCTCTACAAATGAGAGGAGGGGGGACGGAAACATTCTCGTACCAAAGGCATCAAGTTTATATATTATCTCCCATATCGCGATGAGAGCTGTAAAGAAGAGTAGCCTTCTGACTATGGTAATCATCACCCATTTCCTCCTTCATCACTTTCTCGATTTCCCCTGCTAGCTGTTTGCTAATTTTTTCTTCTAAAGAAGCAAAAGCTTCATCAGATGGTTTTCTTGGACGAGCAAGAGGAACGTCAAAAACATTAATAATACCACCTGGTCTTACCCCCATCAAAACAATTCGATCTGATAGTAAGATAGATTCGCGAATGTTATGGGTAACAAAAATAATTGTTTTTCCGGTTTTTTCCCAAATGTATTGTACTTCTTTATGAAGCATGGATCTTGTTTGCTCATCTAAAGCTCCGAACGGTTCATCCATTAATAGAACTTCTGGATCCATTGCTAAAGCACGTGCAATCGAGACCCGCTGTTTCATTCCACCAGATAATTCGTGTGGATAAGATTCAACAAATTTACTAAGGTGTACAAGTTTGAGGTATTCAATTGCACGTTGTTTTGCTTCTTTTTTACTGTAACGTTTTTTAATTCCAAACATAACATTATCTAGCACAGTCATCCATGGCATGAGTGCTGCTTCTTGGAAGACTACCCCTCGGTCGACGCCAGGTTCTGTAACTTTACGTTCGCCGACTAATACTGAACCAGTGCTTGCTTGGTCTAATCCTGCAATGATATTTAATAATGTTGATTTTCCGCACCCAGATGGACCAAGTAATGATACAAATTCACCTGATTTTACATGTAGATCAATATTATCGAAAACAGTGTAGGAAGTTTGTTCCTCTTTATTCTCAAATGTCTTTCCTACACTAGCAATTTTAACGTCAGACATGGTATCCCTCCTTATTCAAGGAATTTCTTTACAATTCATAGTAACTTAGTGGGTTTTAACTTTTATTAAGTATATGTAGAAGTTTGTCATCTGTCAATGTTTTCTTAGATTTCCGAGTTGGATAGTGAGGATTAGTATTGTACAATATTTAAAATTAGAACGAACAAAGAGAACATGGTTTCTATTCCTTACTTTGTGGTAAGATAATCCATGTAATGAAAAGAGCGATTCTTATTTTAATGGAGGACAAGGGAGAGACTGAAATGGATAACCAATTAGATGTCTTAAAGGCGCTTAGGCAAACACGTCATGATTGGTTGAACGTTATGCAGTTAATAAAAGGGAATTTAGCACTTAAACGATACGATCGCATTGAAGAAATTATTGATCAAGTGACACAACAATCGATTTGCGAGAGCAAAATTTCAGAAATACAGGCAGTTAGTGTTGTGTATTTTCTTTTAACGTATAATTGGTTCAGCAGTAAACTGAAGTTAGAAATAGATGTTGCAGGTGACATCTTTTCACTTGAAAAAGATGAAGTTCGTATGCTGCGATTATGTGAGCAAATTACGGAGAAGCTAACAGAAGGATGTTCAACAGAATCAGAAAATAATCTGTTACTTACATTTCTTTTCACAAATATTGAATGTAAAATAACATTTGATTTTCAAGGGTCATTACAAATGAAAAAGGAAGATTGGCTCGATTTTCTAAATGAATGGGAGCCAAACGTAAAGCTAGTTGAGATGGACGAGTCTGAATGTGTATTAGTCGCTAGGTTTATGAGAAGTTGAGGTGAAAGGTATGTTTGTAGATAAGGTAAAAGTATATGTAAAAGGTGGAGACGGTGGGAATGGACAAGTCTCTTACCGTAGAGAGAAGTATGTACCTGACGGTGGCCCAGCAGGTGGAGATGGCGGTCGAGGTGCAAGTGTCGTTTTTGAAGTAGAAGAAGGATTACGAACGTTAATGGATTTCCGTTATAAGCGTCATTTTAAAGCCCAACGAGGTGAGCACGGAAGACCAAAAAATCAGCACGGAAAAAACGCAGACGATATGATTGTCAAAGTCCCACCGGGAACAACCGTTATTGATGATGCGACTGGTCAAATTATTGCAGATTTAACAGAGCATGGACAAAAAGCTGTCATCGCTAAAGGTGGTAGAGGTGGACGGGGAAATACTCGTTTTGCTACACCAGTCAATCCTGCACCGGATATTGCTGAGAATGGGGAGCCCGGTCAGGAACGAGATGTTGTGCTTGAATTAAAGGTTCTTGCAGATGTAGGGTTAGTAGGTTTTCCGAGTGTAGGGAAGTCAACATTGCTTTCAGTAGTCTCGGCAGCAAAGCCTAAAATAGCTGATTATCATTTTACGACGATTACGCCGAACTTAGGGGTCGTGGAGACAGAAGACAATCGTAGTTTTGTTATGGCTGATTTACCAGGATTAATTGAAGGTGCACATGAAGGGGTCGGGTTAGGTCATCAATTTTTGCGGCATATAGAAAGAACGAGAGTCATTGTTCATGTAATCGATATGTCAGCACTAGAAGGGCGAGACCCATATGAAGACTTTTTGATGATTAATGATGAGTTAAAGCAATATAACTTGCGATTGCTTGAACGACCTCAAATAGTTGTAGCTAATAAAATGGACATGCCTGAGTCGGAAGAGAATTTAAAGGTCTTTAAAGAAAAGCTTAAAGATGAATATCCTGTGTTTCCAGTATCGGCAGTGACAAAAAAGGGATTGCGTGATCTCTTAATAACGGTAGCAGATAAGATTGAAGAAACCCCTGAGTTTCCTTTGTATGAAGAAACAGAGGAGTCTACTCGCGTTGTCTATCGTCATGAGAAAACAGAAGTTCCTTTTGTGATTACAAGAGACGATGATGGTACATTTGTATTATCTGGAGCAGAACTTGAACGATTGTTTAAAATGACTGATTTTTCTCGTGATGAGTCAGTAAGGCGCTTCGCAAGACAAATGAGAGGAATGGGCGTTGATGATGCTCTTCGTGAAAAAGGGGCTAAGGATGGAGATCTTGTTAGGATCATGAAATTTGAGTTTGAGTTTATCGATTAATTTAATGCTATATAGAAAAACTGTCTCTTCTATGGAGACAGTTTTTCACTGTTAAAAGACATATTTATATTGTCAAAAAGTTTCGTCAAATTTATAATGATACATAGCTCTTCGTTGAAAGAAGGTGAATACGATAAATGACAGCAAGAAAATCATTTTATCTTGTACGTGAGGATATGCTAACAGAAGCAATGGAAAAAACGTTAGCGGCTAAAGAGCTGCTTGAATTAGGTAAAGTGAAGAAAATTAATGAAGCTGTTAATAAGGTTGGGCTTAGCCGTAGTGCTTTTTATAAATATAAGGATGGAATCTTTCCTTTTCATAAAGTAGTGAAGGAAAAGATAATTACTCTTTCGATTATATTAGTCGACCGCTCTGGTTCACTTTCGCAGTTACTAGGGAAAGTCGCAGAGACAGGTGCAAATGTATTAACGATTAACCAGACAATTCCCTTGCAAGGGAGGGCTCATATGACGTTATCAATAGATACAGCGCCAATGAAACTAGATTTAGATGAGCTCATGGAGTGGCTTGTAGGATTAGAAGCAGTAGAAAAGGTGGAACTAGTAGGAACTGGTTCATAGGAAGGAGTTTGGACAACATGAAGATCGGGTTTTTAGGACCAAAAGGAACATTTACAGAAATGGCGGCGAGAGGATTATTTGAAAAAGGGGACTTCCTTCCTTTCCGAACCATTCCTTCGTGTATGGATGCAGTTGCTACGGAAGAAGTACAGGTTGCTGTTGTACCTGTTGAGAACGCAATTGAAGGCTCTGTTAATATGACATTAGATTATTTAATTCATAAACAAAGGCTGCCGATTATAGGAGGAATCACAGTCCCAATCGAGCAACATTTATTAATAAACCCTGATTATCAAGGGAGTAAAATTGAAAAAGTAGTCTCGCATCCGCATGCGATTGCTCAATGTCATGAATTTTTACAAAATTATTATCCGAATGCTGAATGGGAATATATGAATTCGACAGGAGCGGCAGCTGAGTATGTAAATAACCACCCAGAATTAGCAATTGCAGCAATTGCTAATGAGACAGCTGCACAAGAATATGGGTTAAAGATGATGCATACAAATATACATGATTTTGAGAACAATGGAACAAGCTTTGTCGTATTAAGTAAAGAGCCGCTTGATGTTTCATATAAAGGTGCGAATTATACGGAAGACAAAACGACACTAATGGTGACGTTGCCTTCAGATTATTCTGGAGCACTTCACCAAGTGCTGTCAGCTTTTGCTTGGAGAAAATTAAATCTGAAGAAAATTGAATCTAGACCAACGAAGACTGGATTAGGGAATTATTTCTTTATTATCGATGTTGAAGGCGCAATGGACGATGTTTTAATACCAGGAGTTGTGTCTGAAGTCGAAGCCCTTGGGTGTGGCGTCGAAATTCTTGGCAGTTATCCATGTTACACAATGTCCAGAAACAAAGCGAATGTATAAGTCAAATACCCCTGCCCGAACTTGGCAGGGGTATTTGACGAAGGAACCAGCATGCTCTTGGCTGGTTCCCTGCTTTTCCCCCTGCCCGAACTTGGCAGGGGTATTTGACGAAGGAACCAGCATGTTTTTGGCTGGTTCCCTGCTTTCCCCCCTGCCCGAACTTGGCAGGGGTATTTGACGAAGGAACCAGCATGTTTTTGGCTGGTTCCCATCTTACTTAAAAGTCCCTTTAGTAAATTCGAGGAAGAAACAATGGCTCCACACGTTGCACGCCTGCTATGAGAACCCCACTCATAACAGGCTTAAGACAAAGCAACGGTTCCGCTCATTGTTTAAAAGCCACTGAAAAAGGTGAAAACCGTACCTTTTTCAGTGGCTTCCGAACTTGGCAGGGGTATTTGACGTAGGATCCAGCATGCTTTTGGCTGGTTTCCTTTTTTTTCTGCCCAAACTTGGCGGTTGTTTGAAGAGTCAATCATTTAAAATAAACCCTTTTTCATTAAGAGCCTGGATTGCTGTATCAAGCTGACTAGAGCTATCACCTTCAATTACATGAAGGTGAACCCCATCGGTCAATTCAGATAACAATGAGGATTGAGTTTGCTCAATTTTTTTACAAAATGCTTCTACATCTAAGCGAGTAGAGAGCATGAGTGAAGCGGTAATTTCACCGTAAATAGCATGCTCGACAATAACTTGCTGGACTGTTACACCATGATCAACTAAAGTAAATAATTCTTCCTTCGTTTCAGATGGAGAATGCTTGCAAGCGATAATTCGATTCACTTTTGGTGAAGGAGTTTGCTGAACGTAAATATATCCTTGAGCAGTCGCAATAATTGGGTGCTTTTTCGCTTTTAGAATTGAAATGTCTTGGACGATGACTTGTCTACTTACATTTGAACGCTTTGCAAGTTCTCCACCCGTGAGTGGCTCCTCACTGCTAGACAACCATTGAATAATTAACTCTCTTCTTTTGTCACCTAATATTTTTTTTCCATCATTCACTCGCATCAAGCCCCTTAAATTCTAACAATATTTGTTTAAATGCTTTAATAAATTTTAGAACTTCATCTTCAGTCGTATAGCGGCCAAAGGTGATTCGAATTAGTTCATGAGCTTCATGGTGTTTCCGACCTAAACTTATTAATGTTCGAGGTGGATTGCTCTCTCCTACTCTACACGCAGAACCAGTCGAAATGGCAAAACCCTTTCGGCTGAACTCGAGCATCGCTAGCTGACCTTCAATTCCACTAATTCGCAAGCTTAAGTGAAAGGGAAGACGTTCGCTTGGATGTCCTTCAAAAAAAATATGACGATTGTTTTTAAATTCATCGACGACTTTATCCCTTAATACTAGTAATCGTTTCATATCTGACTGAGCGAGGGGGAGATACTCTTCCACTGCCGCTGCAAATGCTGCTATACCAGGAACATTGACTGTCCCTGCTCTAAATCCATCTTCATGGGTTGTACCGTGTAAAAATGGGGACCAAGGAACCTTTTTATTAAGATAAGCGGCACCTACTCCTTTTGGTCCATAGCATTTATGTGCGGTAATGCTGATACTTGTCAACACGTCAATAGGAATAGGAAGTTTTCCAAAAGTTTGAACGCAGTCACTATGAAAAAGTATATCATTATCAGCTAAAAAAGAACCAAGAGCCTGTAAATCTTGAACGGTCCCAATTTCACTATTGGCATGGGCGATCGATACTAAAATTGTGTCTTGAGTAATAGTGGAGGCTAGTTGTTCTATAGTAACTTGTCCGAATTCATTAACTGGGACAAATAAAATAGTAAATCCAAAATTCTTTAAATAGTTCATTGCCTGCAGGACCGAGTGATGTTCCCCTTCCGTTGTAATGATTGTTTTTCCTTTCTGCTGATGAGAAAAAGCTAATCCTGTTAAGGATAGAAATGTCGCCTCTGAACCAGAACCAGTAAAGTAAACTTCATTGCTATTTACATGTAGAGCATCGGCAATCGTCTTACGGCTTAAAGAAAGAATATCGTCGCTTTCTAACCCGTGATCATGCAAACTACGGCTATTAGCAAAAAAATCAGTCGCAACGCGGTTATACGTTTCTAGAGCATAAGAGGACATGGGGGTTGTTGCACTATAATCAAAGTAAATCATGATAAAGACCTCCTCGATATCCAATATTTACCTATTTAATCAAAAAAAAGCGCTTGTCACAACTCTTATTTTATGTAAAGATAGGTGACAAGACAACTGTAAATTTTATATAGGGGGATGGGGATGGCTAATAAGACGGTCGATGTTATTATTATCGGAAGTGGTATTGCAGGTCTTATGACGGCTCATTTGCTAGCTGATCATATGAATGTGATTATTATCACAAAGTCTAACGTTAATACAAGTAACTCTAGCTGTGCACAGGGAGGTATGGCAGCAGCGCTTGGACCAAATGATGATTGGAGAAAACATCTTGCTGATACATTAAAAGCTGGAGGGGATCACCATAATGAAACTCATGTTGAGATGTTGGTAAAACGAGCTCCTGCAATTGTTTCCTTATTAGACCAACTCGGGGTCCCATTTGATAAAAGTGAAGATGGAGCGCTCGTTTTAGGAATGGAAGGCGCTCATCAAAATCGCCGTATTGTTCATGTAAATGGTGACAAGACTGGTCAGGCTTTTACTGAGGCATTAATAAACGCAGTCAATGAGAGAGTAGAAATTCTCGATTATACAATGGTAAAAAAGCTAATTTCAAAAAATGGAAGAGTCATCGGGGTTCATACAGAGAAGGAATGTATTTATTCAAAAGCGACAGTGTTAGCAACTGGGGGGCTCGGTAGACTTTATGAGCATACTTCAAACGTTGAAGAGGCAACAGGAGATGGATTTGCACTTGCTTACCGTGCTGGTGCAACGTTAATTGATATGGAATTTATTCAATTTCACCCTACACTACTGAAAGTTGATGGGGAAACAATGGGACTAATTAGCGAAGCAGTGCGTGGTGAAGGGGCAAAGCTTGTCGATAAAAAAGGAAAAAGATTAATGGAAGATTTTCCATTGAAAGAATTGGAATCTAGAGATGTTGTTAGTAGAGAAATTCATAAAGCTTTACAAAATGGAAATGAAATTTATTTAGATTGTCGAGACATAACAGGATTTAAACAAAGCTTTCCCGGGTTAGCGGAGCGTTGCGAGAAAGCGGTGATTGATCCAAGAGTTACTCCGTTATCGGTTGTACCAGGGGCCCATTTTGTGAGTGGAGGAATTGAGACCGATTCATTTGGGCGAACGTCATTAAAGGGCTTATATGCTGTAGGAGAGGTAGCTTGTACAGGTGTTCATGGAGCTAACCGACTTGCAAGCAATTCTTTATTGGAGGGTTTGGTATTTGCCGAGCAAGTAGCGAGTGATATCCAAAATGTTCAGTCGAAATTTCAACTAGTTTATTCAGAAGAGGAGGACTATGACATCACAGTTACGAGTCATTTGCCCTCTATATTTGATATTCAAACCCGTATGACTAAATTCGTTGGGATTGAGCGTGATCTATCAGGTCTTTTTGAAATGAAATGCTGGCTTGAACAATTTTTACCTTATGCTAATCAAATTCTCTCGACGGATTCTCGTGCCACGATAGAATGCAAAAATATGCTTATCGTTTCTGCTTTAGTTACAGAAGCTGCGATTCATCGGACTGAAAGCAGAGGGGGGCATTATCGATTGGACTTTCCAAAGAGGAATGATCAACTTTGGTCAAGTACGTACATTTCATTATCGAAAGAAAAAGGTGCGCACATTACACAAAAAGAAAAACGACATCTTGTACTTGAAAATATCTAGGGGGAGAGAGAATGAACAAGTTATTAGTTAAAAAACAACTAGAGCATTTTTTTTTAGAAGATCTTGGCGAAAGTGATGTTACGAGTGAATCAGCCATTTCAAATAGTGCAATTGGGAAAGCCAAAATTGTAGCTAAGGCGAATGGGGTAATGGCTGGTTGCGATTTGCTGACATGGGGATATGGCATGTTAGATTCTACGATCTCAGTACAAGTGTTGGTTTCAGACGGCGAAGAGTTTCAAAAAGGGGATATGATCGCTATTTTAGAGGGAAGGGTGATTCCTTTATTAGCCGGAGAAAGGGTTCTATTAAATTTGTTGCAACGTATGTCAGGGATTGCGACGATGACCCATACCGCTATTAAGACACTTGAGGATGAAAAGATCCGAATTTGTGATACAAGAAAAACAACACCGGGCCTTAGGGTATTTGAAAAATATGCAGTGAGATGTGGAGGGGGATTTAATCATCGAAGAGGCTTAAGTGATGCTGTCATGTTGAAAGAAAACCATATACTCGCTTGTGGGGGGATAAAGCAAGCTGTGGAAACAGTTAGAAACCATGTTGGGCATATGGTGAAAATTGAAGTTGAAACGACAAATGAAGATGAGGTAAGAGAAGCGGTAGAGTCAAACGTAGATGTTATTATGTTCGATAATGCAACTCCTATAGAGATCAAAAATTATCGCAAGCTTGTACCTGAGAATATTATTACGGAAGCATCTGGTGGAATTACGATCGATAATCTTGCAACATTTCGCGAGACAGGTGTGGATTATATATCGCTCGGTTGTTTAACACATTCAGTGAAAGCGACAGATTTAAGCTTTTTATTAGAGGGGGGCATATAGGATGAATTTTCTTGAAAAAGTAGCAACGTTAGATCGCATACCAGCACGGTACAAAGAGATGTCGATAGAGGATAAAAAAGAGCGGATTAAGGAAATTAAACAACAACTGGGCAATCGACTGTTTATTCCTGGGCATCATTATCAGCGCGACGAAGTTATTGAATTTGCCGATGCAACAGGTGATTCACTCCAACTTGCTCAATTATCAAAGACTAATCGCGATGCAGAATATATTGTTTTTTGTGGAGTCCACTTTATGGCAGAAACGGCTGATATGCTTACTACAGACAATCAGCATGTCATTTTGCCAGATTTGAAAGCCGGTTGTTCAATGGCAGACATGGCGGACATTGCTCAAACAGAGCACGCATGGGTTGAGTTACAGAAACAATTTGGAGATACCATTTTACCTTTAACTTATGTTAACAGTACAGCTGCAATTAAAGCTTTCTGTGGAAGGAATGGTGGAGCAACTGTAACATCTTCCAATGCAAAGGCAATGGTTCAGTGGGCATTTACTCAAAAACAAAGGCTACTCTTCTTACCTGATCAGCATTTGGGGAGAAATACAGCCTATGATTTAGGTATAAAACTGGACGAGATGGCAGTCTGGGATCCAATTGCAAGAGAACTTGTCTGTGAAGGTCCTATTGAACAGGTGAAAGTTATTCTTTGGAAGGGACACTGTTCCGTACATGAAAAATTTACTGTTGGTCAGATTGAAGAGTTACGCAAAAATTCACCAAATACAAAAATTATTGTTCATCCAGAATGTACTTTTGATGTCGTGCAAGCAGCTGACTTAAATGGTTCGACGCATTATATAATTGAAACAATTAAAAATGCTGAGCCTGGTTCATCATGGGCAGTCGGAACAGAGATGAATTTAGTGAATCGTTTAGCACAACAGCACCCTGATAAAAATGTATTTTCTTTAAATTCAACGATGTGTCCGTGTTTAACAATGAACAGGATTGATTTAGATCATTTGCTTTGGTCTTTGGAAGAGATTATTGAAGGAAGACTGCATTTTCCAATTACTGTAGATGAACAAACAACTTTAGAGGGAAACCTAGCATTGCAACGCATGCTTGATCGTCCGTCTTAACGAATGAAGAGGATAGTAAAAAAGGGAAAAACGCCCTTTTTTACTATCCTCTCTTTGTTTTTCTTTTTTATGTAGGCATAAACCTATTTTTTCCGACATAAGCTGTGCTGAGACCCCTGTAATATTAGGATTTTTTCAATCTTTTTTTCTGTTCAAAAAGTAAGGTTTCGTATCAATTCGCCTATTGCGACATACGATGTAAGGAACGGTAAGAGGAGGGAATGAAACGTGAAAATTCATATTGTCCAAAAAGGTGACACACTTTGGAAGTTATCTCAAAAATACGGGGTTGATTTTGAACAACTAAAGGCAGCGAATACACAATTGTCCAATCCAGATATGATTATGCCTGGTATGAAAATCAAAGTGCCTACAGGAAGTGTACCAGTAAAAAAAGAAACCCAGGTCGCTCCACAAGCACATGTAAAAGAGCAGCCTAAAAAGGAAATGCCAAAACCAATCCAAAAGAAAGAGGCACCAAAGCCGGCACCAATGCCTATGCCACAGATGCCAACAATGCCGCAAATGGTGCAACCAAAACAAAAAACAAAGGTTGATTATCATTCATTTGAAACAAATATCAATTTTTATCAACCACAAGTAAAACCTAAAAAGGTTATGCCAGATGTCAAAAAGCCGCCTGTGAAGAAGCAAGTTGAACCGAAAAAAGAAATGGTAAAACCGAAAGAAGAAGTTAAACCTATAAAAAAAGAAGCTCCGATTGTTCCAAAACATTATGCACCAACGCCAGCGGTTCAAAAGCCAGATTATAAACCAATTCAAAAGCAGGATCATAAACCAATTCAAATGCCAGCTCACAAACCTATTCAGCCGCAAATGTATCAACCGAAGCAAAAGGCACCTTGCCCACCATTGGTTCCAATTAGTCCACTGATGCCGGGGTGTGGTCCGTCAAAACCTAAAACAGCCCCATACATTCAACAGCCTATCCCGGTTAGTCCGTTAATGCCAGGATGCGGTCCGTCGCAGCCAATGATGCAACCATACCACCAACATCAAATGTCAATGCCACCAGCACAAGAACCAATGCCATATTATCCAGAACAACCTTATATGCCACAACAGGAATCTATACCATTCTATCCACAGCAACAGCCAATGCACCAGCAGCCGCCGATGCACCAACAACAGCCAATGCACCAACAGCCGCCGATGCACCAACAACAGCCAATGCACCAGCAGCCGCCAATGCACCAACAACAGCCGATGCACCAGCAGCCGCCGATGCACCAGCAGCCGCCGATGCACCAGCAGCCGCCGATGCACCAGCAACAGCCAATGCATCACCAACCAATGCACCAACCTTACCAAAGTCCACAAAAAGGGTGTTGTGGACCAACACAACCAATTACTTATGGTCCAAATGGGCAACTGATGCCGATGCAAGATTATCCACAACAGCCATTTATGCAAGGTTACCATGAGTCAGATGATTATGATGATTAAGATCAAGCAATATATATAAAGTAATTCTTTTTTGCCTGCTATGAGCTATCTACTTATAGCAGGCTTACATAGGTATAAGCTAATTTTATTTTTAATTTCTTGTTATGGAACACTAACCAAGATGTAACAGTGTAAAGAAACCCCCTATTAGCCAACATAATTGGTGAAAGGGGGAATTAAAAAATGAAAAAAATCGCAATGTCAGTAGCAACAGCAACAATGCTTTTAGGTGGACTTGCTGGATGTGGTGTAGATAACCAAGCAACAGACATGGGTGCAAATCAACAAACAGGAATACATGCACAAGATATGCGTGGTGGAGGAGCAATAGATGGTCGTAATAGAGGCGAAGGTCCAATAACTGATATGATGACACCAGACCGCCATCGTGGTGGTACCATTGGACAAGGTACGACTAGAGGAGCAGATGTAGGGCACCGTGGCGGGTTATTTGGAGGCCAAGGCGCAGGACAAACAGGTGCACGTGGTGGATTATTTGGAGGTCAAGGAGCTGGTCAAACAGGAACGCGTGGCGGGCTATTTGGAGGTCAAGGCGTAGGCCAAACAGATGCACGTGGTGGATTATTTGGAGGCCAAGGTACTGGTATGACTGGCCAAGGTCGTACACATTTAAATAATTTCCAAACTCGTGGAACTGGCAATGACCGTGGTGTAGGTTATACAAATACTGGCCGAGATAACTTTGGTACTAATACTGGGTTATTCGGAACTCATGGCGCACAAGGTATCACAGGACGTCAAGGAACAGATGCACGAGGAATGGGACCTGCTGGTTTAAATCGTGGAACCGCTCGTGATGGTATTCGTGCAACGGAGCGTAATGCAGGAATGGGACGTGCTGGATTAACAGGAGGAAATCGTCCTGGTATGGTTGATGAAGATGGAATTCTTCGTGGAAGAGCACGCCGAGGAACTGGTGCTTTAGATGCAACTCCTGGACATCGCCGTCAAGGCCAAGGAGCTATGAATTTAGAAGCGCGTGATCGCGGGAATGTAAATCAAGGTACACGTACACCGAATCGTTTTGATGCAACTGGTCGTGGTGACCGTACGGGAGTCCACCATGGTCAACAACGTGCACAAGATAAACAAGGCACTCGTGCGATGAACTATCATAAAGACTATGATGGAAAAACTGTTCAACGTCTTACTGAGCGAGTTGAGCGTGTTGATGGTGTAAAAGATGCACGTGTGATCGTTCATGATAATGATGTTGTTGTAGGGATTACAACAAATGGAGATATGGATGATGTGAAAAGAGAAGTTGAAAAAACGGTTAATGGTTTAGCGAAAAATAAAGATGTACGAGTAGTAACTGATTCTGATGCAGTAGGTCGCATACGTAATATGGATGACAGATTACGTACAGGGACCGCGTTTGATGAAGTTACAGCTACATTTACAGATATGCTTGGAGATTTAGGAAGAGCAGTACAACGACCATTTGAACGTTCTCGCTAATTTGTTACAGACAGTGGAGCTTCTTCTCCACTGTCTTATTTCTTTACATAATAATTATCAATTTAAAAGTGGAAATGTAGTGAAATGATTTTAAATTACGAATGATGACTTCCATTTATGGGCAACATTAGCCTAGGATGGAAGTTTTTATTTTTATTATGGTGGTGAGAGCTGATGAAATTACAACGAACTCAGCGAAAACATATCTTTTCTTTGCTTTTAAGTTTGACATTAATTGTTATGGGTTTTACGTTGTGGAATACGACAGTAATAGAAGGCAGCCAAAAGAAATCAAATAGCCAGAAACAAGCAGAATCGGAAGCTTACGAAGTAATGGGACCTCAAACAATCAACGTGATATTAGAACGTGTTTACCTTGATGGTGAAAAGAGTGAAGAACGAATTCAAGAAACAATTTGGTCGATGGAAGATTTTTGGGCTTATTATGAAGACTGGAACTTGGTTGACCAAAGTGAAAATGAGATGATTTTTAGGAAGGAAGTTAATGATATTTCTCCGCTCCTGAAGGTAAATGGATATTTTGGAATAACAGAAGATGGCATTCTTTCCATTTATGAAGGGCAGCCAAATGAAGAAAGAGTTATTCAATCCTTCTTCCAATTGGATACAGCCAAACTAAAGAGTCGACAACATTCCGAACTGAGAAAGGGTATACCTGTTCAGGACCTTAAACATTATGAGGAAGTGCTACAAGTTTTTGGACAATATAAATCAGCACAGATGTAAGTTAATTGGGTGGTTTCGTTATTGAAATCACCTTTTGTTTTTGACATGGTTATAACAAGAAAAAAGGTACAAATTTTTGGAGGTGGCGAACAAGTTTGCGCTGGCTCCACACGCCGTGCGCCTTCCTGCGAAGAGCCCTCAAAAGGCTTAAAACATAACGGCGGCTCCGCACAGCGCATAGAGTTAACCTAAAAAGGTGAAGGGGATTGCTTTCTTATTTAACAGGTGCGAACATAGTGGCGCTGGCTCCACGCGATGCGCGCCTAAAGGAGAAGAGCGCTCCTTTAGGCTTAAGACCAGGCATCGGCTCCGCACAGCGCTTCGAGTTCAACCAAAAAGGTAAAAAGCGACCTTTTTGGTTGAACTCTATGCTAAAATAGAAATAAATGTTCGTATGGAGAGGGATATAAATTGATTGAATATGTAGTTGGAAAGTTAGTGGATATTGATACTCAATATATTGTTGTGGATCATCATGGGTTAGGGTATCAATTATATTGTCCGAACCCTTATCGATTTCAAAGTAAAATGGAGCATTCCGTTCAAGTGTATACATATCAATATGTAAGGGAAGATGTTATTCGTTTATACGGTTTTGAGACAAAGGAAGAACGGGCGTTGTTCGAGAAACTTCTAAATGTTTCAGGAATTGGTCCAAAAGGTGCATTAGCTATTTTGGCAACAGGAGAACCAGAGCATGTTGTTCATGCGATTGAGGAAGAGGATGAATCTTTCCTCGTTAAATTTCCTGGTGTTGGGAAGAAAACGGCCAGACAAATAATACTAGATCTAAAAGGGAAGCTTGATGATTTTGCGCCGAATTTATTTAAACAAAGTGGAATGACTGCTTCACCTAAAAGTTTAACAAAGGCTAATCCGTTATTAGAAGAAGCTCTAGAAGCCTTGCGAGCACTTGGATACGTAGAGAGAGAACTGAAAAAGGTGCGCCCGCATTTGGAAAAAGAAGATTTGACTACCGATGCATATATTAAAAAAGCACTTCAGTTATTATTAAATGGGTAATAAACGGGGGTGATGGGAATGGATGAACGAATGGTATCGGCAGAAGAACAAGGTATGGAAGATTCACTTGATCAGCAAATCCGACCACACAAACTCCAACAATACATTGGACAGGAAAAGGTTAAAAAAAATCTTCAAGTGTTTATGGAAGCAGCCAAAATGCGGGAAGAAAGCCTGGATCATGTTCTTCTATACGGCCCACCTGGACTAGGTAAAACAACGTTATCTGGAATAATAGCAACTGAGATGGGTGTTCAAATGAGAACAACTTCAGGGCCAGCTATTGAAAGACCTGGAGATTTAGCAGCGATTTTAACTGCTCTTGAGCCAGGAGATGTTTTATTTATTGATGAAATACACAGACTAAATCGTATGGTCGAAGAAGTTCTCTATCCTGCAATGGAAGACTTTTGTTTAGATATTGTTATTGGCAAAGGGCCAACTGCACGCTCTGTGCGTTTAGACTTGCCCCCATTTACTCTTGTTGGTGCAACTACACGCGCAGGGATGCTCTCAGCTCCTCTACGTGATCGGTTTGGTGTACTTGCGCGTCTTGAATATTATACAGAGCAAGAACTATCAATCATCGTTCGTCGTACAGCTGAGATTTTTGACACAGATATAGATGAAGAAGCAGCTATTGAAATTGCTCGCCGATCAAGAGGTACACCTCGGATTGCCAACCGACTTCTCCGCCGTGTTCGTGATTTTGCGCAAGTAAAAGGAGACGGAACGATCACTCTTGAAGTTGCTCAAGATTCTCTTGAACAATTACAAGTTGACCGGTTAGGACTTGATCATATTGACCATAAATTATTATATGGAATGATTGAAAAATTCCGCGGAGGTCCAGTTGGACTCGAAACGATATCGGCAACCATAGGGGAAGAGCCCGACACAATTGAAGATGTGTATGAGCCTTATTTATTGCAAATTGGCTTTATCCAGCGGACACCTCGTGGAAGGATTGTAAGTCCAGCTTGTTATGAACACTTTAATTTGGAGGTTCCAAAACAATGAATACATTTCCGAAAGTATTAATTACGATCGGTATTTTATGTATTGTAATTGGTGGGTTATGGATGTTAATCGGTCGATTTATTCCGATAGGTAAGCTTCCAGGAGATATTTTAATCAAACGTGAAAACTCAACCTTCTACTTTCCTATTATGACAAGTATTGTAATAAGTGTTGTTCTATCGCTGCTTTTCTTTATTATTGGACGTTTTCGTTAAAGTTGCATCGCTTTAACAGTTTGGGTATGATAACAAAGATGTATAAAAAATGAACGGATATTTTAAAAAAAAGGTGAATGTTAATATGAATGTAGAAGAATTTGATTTTGAATTGCCGAATGAATTAATTGCTCAGACGCCGCTTCCCGACAGGACGGCGTCTCGTTTGCTTGTCCTTGATCGTAAGACAGGCGAAACAAAGGATCGTAATTTTCTATCAATTATTGATGAATTAAATGAGGGCGATTGTCTAGTACTAAATGATACCCGTGTTTTGCCTGCAAGGCTTTATGGTCTTAAAAAAGATACAGGAGCAAGTATTGAGATCCTGTTATTAAAACAGTTAGAAGATGATCAGTGGGAAACGCTTGTGAAGCCTGCTAAGCGTGTGAAAGAAGGAACAGAAGTTGTATTTGGTGACGGCCAATTAACTGCAATTTGTACAGGTGAAGCTGATCACGGTGGACGGATAATGAAAATGAACTACAAAGGTATTTTTCATGAAGTGTTAGATGAATTAGGTGAAATGCCCCTGCCTCCGTATATTAAAGAAACATTGCCGGACCAAGAACGGTATCAAACTGTTTTTGCGAAAAATCGAGGGTCAGCAGCAGCTCCAACAGCAGGGCTGCATTTTACAAAAGAATTATTAACATCTATCGAGAAAAAGGGCGTACACATTGCATATATCACATTGCATGTAGGTCTAGGAACATTTAGGCCTGTAAGTGTTGAAAATATTGAAGAACATGAAATGCATGCAGAATTTTATCAGGTGAGTGCTGGTACAGCTAGTCTACTTCAAACAGTCAGAGAAAATGGAGGACGGATTTTTGCCGTTGGTACAACGTCAGCTCGAACACTTGAGACGATTATGAAAGATCATGGGCAGTTTCAAGAAGCATCAGGGTGGACATCCATCTTTATTTATCCAGGCTATGAAGTACGTGGTTTTGATGGATTGTTAACCAATTTTCATTTGCCCAAATCGACCTTGGTAATGCTAGTAAGTGCGTTTGCAAGCAAGGACTTTGTTCTAAATGCATATAGGCATGCAGTGAAAGAAGAATATCGCTTTTTTAGCTTTGGGGATGCAATGCTGATTAGGTAGTTAAAAGGAGGAAAATGGATGGCTGCAATTAGGTATGAACATATTAAAACGTGTAAGCAATCTGGGGCTCGTCTAGGTCGCGTTCATACACCACATGGTACATTTGAAACACCAATATTTATGCCGGTTGGAACATTGGCAACAGTAAAAACGATGAGTCCTGAAGACTTATACGATATGAATGCTCAAATTATCTTAAGCAATACTTATCACTTATGGTTAAGACCTGGTCATGATATAATTAAAGAAGCAGGTGGCCTTCACAAATTTATGAATTGGGATCGTCCAATTTTAACTGATTCTGGTGGGTTTCAGGTCTTTAGCTTAAGTGACCTGCGTAAGATAGAAGAGGAAGGTGTCCATTTTCGTAATCATTTAAATGGAGATAAGTTGTTTTTAAGTCCTGAAGGAGCTATGGAAATACAAAGTGCCCTTGGCTCAGATATAATGATGGCATTTGATGAATGTCCTCCATATCCAGCTGAATTTGATTACATGAAAAAATCTGTAGAGCGGACAAGCCGTTGGGCGGAAAGGTGCTTGAAAGCACATGCACGTCCAAATGATCAAGGCTTGTTTGGGATTGTACAAGGAGGAGAATATGAAGATCTACGCAAGCAAAGTGCAGAAGATCTCATTTCTCTTGACTTTCCTGGGTATGCAATTGGAGGATTATCTGTTGGTGAGCCTAAAGATGTGATGAATCGTGTACTAGAGTTCACAACTCCGCACTTACCTGAAAACAAACCGCGTTATTTAATGGGGGTTGGATCAGCTGATTCATTAATCGATGGAGCGATTCGCGGCATTGATATGTTTGATTGTGTATTACCAACGAGAATTGCCCGTAATGGAACACTTATGACAAGTACAGGTAGGTTGGTTGTTCGTAATGCTAAGTACGCCCGTGATTTTAGACCTTTAGATGAGAATTGTGACTGTCATGTCTGTAAGAATTATACAAGGGCATATATAAGACATTTAATCAAGTGTGAAGAAACATTTGGATTTAGATTGACCTCTTACCATAATCTATATTTCCTGTTAAACTTAATGGAGCAGGTTAGACAGGCAATTAGAGAAGATCGTTTACTTGATTTTAGAGAAGAATTCTTTGAACAATATGGTTTTAATAAGCCAAATGCAAAGAATTTCTAAGTATCTATTCAATAGGATGATCTTTTCTTTCAGTGCGTCTCGAAGCAGAGTATAGCGATCCGCTATTTGGTTGCTTCACTCATTCTGGTCAAGCAAAGTGTTTATTAATGAAAGGGGGGAAAACAGATGGAACTATTTGGAACTTTACTTCCACTAATTTTAATGTTTGCGATTTTTTACTTTTTACTAATTCGTCCGCAACAAAAGAAGCAAAAGGCTATTCGTGAAATGCATAGTGCACTTCAACGTGGTGATAAGATTATCACAATCGGAGGCCTTCATGGAACAATTGATGCTGTTGATGAAGACACGATTGTTGTTCTTGTTAATGATAATCGTAAGCTTACGTTCGACCGTGCAGCTATTCGTGAAGTCGTTAATCCAGATTGATATAGTACATAAGAAAGCGCAGCGATTAGATCGCTGCGCTTTCTTTTTTTAAAGGCTGTTTTCGTATACTTTGTTGTTTTTTAATCATTTTTTTCCTTTGATGTTGTCCATTACATTGCGCTGCAGGCACTTGCTTTCCGAGGGGTGTTGCCAAGCCTCCTCGACGTTCCGTCTGCGGGGTTTTGCCTATTCATCTATTTCCCGCAGGAGTCAAGTGCCTTCCGCTCCATTCCACTTTCGTTCTCATCGATTATCAATTGCAACAATCCTAGTGAAGGAGACTTTTAAAAGAATAGATCATTTTACTTGTTACTGCTTAAATTGACACCTATAATTCCTCCAATTGCTGCTGCTAAGATATAACCAGCATGGTACATGTACTGTTCACTTGTAAAGCTGTTATTGTAGCCTAAATATTGTATTAAGAAAGTTAACAAGGAAAATAAAAGAGCTGTACAAGCGCCCGCAATCCAGCCTTTTTCTTTTGCTTTAGCCCCTGAAATTGTCCCTCCTAAAAACATAGTAATAAATGCAACCCCTGTAATTACCCACTGAACTGAATGCTCCGTTAAAGATGTAAAAGATAATACAATTGAGACAACCAAACTAAATGATAAAGCAATGACCAAGATAGTTGACAGTCCGAACAAAACTGCTGGAAAAAAACCACGATACGTCAATGGAAACTCTCCTTTCGATGATTAAAATAAACTACTGTTTAATAAAGCTTATTCAGGCTTGTATAGAATAGACACAAAAATTGCTTGTCTTAGAAAAAGGACATGTTTTTTTCGGGCTTGTCATAGGATGGTAGAAATGCGAGGGAGAGGAGTACAATCCATGGGGGTAACCTTAGCTTTAATTATTTTTCTTTGCAGTTACTTCTTCATTATCACAGAAAAACTAAATCGAGCTGTCATTGCCTGCTTCGGTGGTGTACTCATGCTTGTATTTGGTGTGTATGAAATAAATGCTGCATTTTTACACCATATAGATTGGCATACGATTACGCTTCTGTTGGCAATGATGATTTTAGTATCCATAACAAGTCAGAGTGGCTTTTTTGAGTATGTAGCAGTGTCTTTAGCTAAGTGGGTAGATGGTCGGCCGGTTCCGCTGCTTATTGTAATCTCATCATTAACTGCATTTGGGTCGGCTTTTTTAAATAATGTGACAACTGTTTTATTAATTGTTCCAATTATATTTACATTAACTTCATTATTAAAACTTCCCGTAGTCCCCTTTTTATTGTCATTGGTTATGGCATCAAACATTGGGGGGACCGCGACATTAATTGGAGATCCTCCAAACCTGATGATTGGGCAGGCAGTTGATCATTTAACATTTAATGACTTTCTCATTCATTTAAGTCCTGTTGTCCTTATTATTTTTATAGTCGTTATGGGAGGGCTAGTCCTGCTTTACCGTAAGCAATTAGTTGTTACAAAAGAGGATCAAGCAAAATTATACGCGATAAACCCAACTACATACATTAAGGATCGGAAACTTCTTATGAAATCGGTCACCGTATTGACGTTAACCACAATAGCCTTTATTTTTCAGCCCTTTATTCATGTTGAGTTAACAAGCATTGCAATGGTTGGAGCCCTTTTGTTAATGTTAATTACGCATGATGAGCAAGATATGGAAGAAGTCTTTCGTTCAGTGGAGTGGGTAACGCTCTTTTTCTTTATTGGATTGTTTTTGCTTGTTGGTGGGTTAAAGGAAGTAGGCATCATTGATGAGATTGCAAAATCAATTATTTACTATACGGAAGGTGATCTGCCTAAGACCGCTCTATTTATCCTTTGGGGCTCAGGGATTTTATCTGGATTTGTTGATAATATCCCGTTTGTTGCTGCAATGATTCCTGTCATTCTTGAGTTTCAAGAATATGGTATGAACAATTTAGATCCTTTATGGTGGGCCCTTGCTTTAGGTGCTTGTTTAGGCGGGAACGCAACGATTATCGGAGCCACAGCCAACGTCATAGTTGCTGGTATGGCGGCAAAAGCGAAACATCCGTTTAGTTATTTAGAATTCCTAAAAGTAGGATTGCCTATTGCCATCATCTCGTTTGTTATTTCAACCGTTTATCTCTACTTCAGATACCTCGTTAACTTTATGTAGAAATACCAAAAGCTACAAATCATGTGTCTTTCCTCCCTTGGTCATACTAATCTTTAGATATGTGAGAACACAAGGGAGGATATCTGATGGATTATATGACAATCATGCTACGTACGATATTCATCTACTTCATTATTCTCTTTGTGCTTCGGTTTATGGGGAAACGTGAGATTGGACAGTTATCTGTTTTAGATTTTGTTGTTTCAATAATGATTGCAGAGCTAGCAGTTGTAGCGATAGAAAATATAGAAGTGCCAATGATGTACTCCATTATCCCAATTGTTATTCTTTCCACGATTCAAATTATCTTGGCCCTTGTTTCGTTGAAAAATAATGATTTGCGTAAATTGATTGATGGTAAGCCGTCTGTTTTAATTAATGAAGGAAAGATAGATGAAGGGGAAATGAGAAAGCAAAGGTATAACTTTGATGACCTTCTGGTACAACTAAGGCAAAATAAAATTAGTAAATTATCTGATGTTGAATTTGCCATTTTAGAACCATCCGGGAAGCTTTCTGTAATTGAAAAGCAGGAAGAACCAACTGATGGATATGCTTCAAGACTACCGTTGCCGCTTATTTTAGATGGAAAGATACAAAATGAACATTTAGAACAAATTAATCAGACGCAATTATGGTTGCGGCAGCAAATGAGGAAGCTAGGGTATCGTGATATTAAGAAAATATCCTATTGCGCGTTAAAAGATCGAGATACATTTTTTGTTGATGTTAAAGATGAAAAATAACCAAGCTATTGGTCCTAAAGAAAAGGATTTAGCTTGGTTATTTTTTTTAGCCTGCGTTTTTCAAAAAGGTCAAAGAATACCTTTTGAAAGGATTTTTGCAATGACCTACTCGTCACTTCGAGGCTGTCTTAAAGGTCAAAGAACTGACCTTGAGACAGCCTCTTATTTTGTTCTTTGAATGATTGAGGCTAGGCTTTTACCGATGATGGGAATTCGGAAAGCTTCCTCCTCTTTAATTAACCCAAGAAGAACCATGAACATGCAGTAGAATACACTAGTAAGGCTTATTGCAAGCAATGTCTGCCAAAGCTGAGATAAAGAAGTAAATGCATACTTAGAAAATAGAAATCCTATACAAGCAGAAGCAACAATAAGAATAATCGATTTAACAACCATTTTTGTTTCAATTGTAAAGCTTATCGTTTTGGCTACTGATGCAAAGTGTAACAGAGTGACTAAAACGAATCCGATGACAACAGCTAGGGCCGCCCCCATGATTCCTAATTCCGGTTTTGATGCAAGAACAAAGATAGCAGCCATTTTAATGACGGCTCCAAACAAACTATTCATCATCGCAGCTTTAGCGAGGTCTAATGCCTGTAAAGTAGCTTGAAGAGGTCCTTGGAAATATAAAAAGATGCTAAATGGAGCCATTAGTTTTAAATAGGTTGCGACTGTTGGAGCATCAAACATTAAGCTCATGATTGATTCTGCATAGACGTACAAAACAACAGCAGAGATACCTCCTGATAACAGTGCAAGGCGTAATGCTTGGTTTAACCTGTGATGAATTGTTTTGTAATGCTTTTTCGCTGCAGCTTCACTTATGGCTGGTACTAATGAAACAGAGAGGGAATACGTAATAAATGTTGGCAGCATGAGTACAGGAATGACAAATCCAGCTAGTTCCCCGTATTGCCTTGTGGCCATTACTGTAGCAACTCCAGCTAGTGCCAAGCTTTGAGCGACAATAATAGGTTCAAAAAATAACGAAATGGAACCAATTAGGCGACTTCCAGTAGCTGGCAATGAAATAGCCATTAAATCTCGAAATGTTTGTTTCCCCTCTTTAGCATAAGTGAAAAAGTTCCGTCGAACATGAAATCGCTTGTTCCTCTTGAACATAAGAATCATATAAATTAAGGAAGCTAGTTCCCCAATTACAACGGAAGCCATGGCACCAGCTGCTGCATATTCCACACCCATTGGTAAGAATGCGCTTGTCATTACGGCAACTAGAGTAATTCTAACTACTTGTTCAATGACTTGAGAATAGGCAGTAGGCTTCATATTTTGACGACCTTGGAAGTAGCCACGCATGACTGAAGAAAGTGCTACGATAGGGACGATTGGTGCAATGGCAATTAAAGGATAATAGGCTCTTGCATCAGTTAGTAAGGTGTTTGCTACAAATGGGGCAAAAGCAATCATCGCAATTGTGAAAATAATGCTAAGTATGGATGTAATGGTCAAGGAGACTACCAAGATTTTTTTTATTCTTTGTCTATCTTGTTTAGCCTCGGCTTCTGCAACTAGTTTTGAAATGGCAACGGGTAGTCCTAATTGAGTTAAAGTGATGACTAACAGCAATGTAGGGACCGCCATCTGATAAAGGCCTACTCCTTCAGCCCCCATAATTCTTGCAACGACAATTTTATTCACAAAGCCTAGGAATCTTGTAATAAGACCGGCGATGATTAAAATCAAAGCTCCTTTAAGAAATGTTTGCTTCGTCATGACTAGCCCCTACCTTCATAAAAAAATGATGGATATTTCACGTTATTATTTATATGCTTAGTAGTGGGGCAAGCATGACAAGTAGTTAGTTTATTAATACAACTTTAGAGAGGACGGATATAGTGAAAGAGGCAATTGAACAGTTTGTTTTTGATCATTTTGGTTTTTTACCCCCTGAATTAATTGTTGTGTTAATCTCTGCATTGCCTATTTTAGAGCTGCGAGGGGGAATACCCGTAGCGCACCAGCTTGGTTTATCTTATTGGGAGGCTTTATTTTATGGAATTGGTGGAAACTTGTTACCGATCATACTAATCTTGCTTTTATTTCAGCCGGTAAGTAAGTGGTTTCTTAGATTTAAAGTATATAAAAAGTTTTATGATTGGCTTTATAGCAGAACTATGAAAAAAAGCGACAAAGTAGAGAAGTTTGGAGCTATTGGTCTCATTTTGTTTACGGCTGTACCATTACCTACTACTGGTGCCTATTCAGCTAGTCTTGCTGCCATCCTATGTTTCATTCCATTCCGTTTTGCCTTTTTTGCTATTGCTACAGGAGTGGTTATCGCTGGATTTGGAATAGCAAGTATTATGTATTCAGTCTTTTAAAGGGGGAGAGAATTAATGGAGAAACAACAATTTGAAGTATGGCGAAGCGATGTTGAGCCGGCTTTAGTAAGTAAGGTCGATGAATTTCATTTTCTTGGTTATGATCGAGCTACGAAAGATGATGTATGGGAATGTGTCCTCTATCAGTTAAGAAAGAAGAAAGAATTTATTCATATTAATAGTTTTGTCAGTGAATTACTCACACTAAAGCCACAAACGTATATGACGTGGTTAACGATCAATGCATACAAAGATCCTACTGATTGGTTTACAGAAATGGAAGCTTCAGAAGGGTAGAGTGCCCAAGTTGATAAAGGTTCAAGCGCGAGTCATAGATAAGGGGTTATCCCAAGGTCTGTTTTGGACCTTTTGGCATAACCAAGAAGCAATGTGAGGAGTCGCTACATCTTTAAAAGCCTTGAAAGGAGTGGGTTTCTACTCTCAAGGCGAGTAACGAGCGGAGCCATTGCCACCTCTGTTCATGGCTTTTGAGATCATATTTTAAAGAGATGGTGTTTCCAGTTATTTGAAGTATACATAGCATAAATTGACAGAGATTTTCTATAAAAGCTATAATGGGACTATTGTGTCTATGAAAGGTTGAAATGGACAAGTAGTCTGTTTCATGAAGGAGGCAGAAAAGCAGTATGGTGAAAAAAGGAAGGATTTTTGCTTTTTTCCTTATCGTCGCGATTCTTGCAGGTTTGATTAGTACGACTGTAACAGATATTGCGAAGGAAATTAAGCTAGGTCTTGACCTCCAAGGTGGGTTTGAAATACTTTATGAAGTAAAACCAGCTCACGAAGGTGATGTCATTGATAATGAAGCATTAAAAGCAACGGTCAGTGCTTTAAATCAACGAGTTAATGTACTAGGGGTTTCTGAACCGAATATTCGAATAGAAGGCGACGATCGTATTCGAGTTCAACTTGCAGGAGTAGCCGATCAAGCTACAGCAAGAGAATTACTCGCAACGGAAGCAAGTTTAACGATACGTGATGTACATGATGAAGTATTAGTAGATGGAGCCGATTTGCGCCAGAATGGCGCCAGCTCTTCATTTCATCCGGATACTAATGATCCAATTGTGACTTTGACTTTAGATGATGCTCGTCAAATGGAGCAAATCTCTAGGGAGATGCTATCCAGGCCACCAGCGGAAAATTTACTCGTTATGTGGCTTGATTTTGAAGAGGGTGTAGATTCTTACGCCGAAGAAGCTTTGAAAGAAGACCCGAAGTATCTTTCTGCGGCAACAGTTCGAGAAATTATCTATTCGAATACAGCGACTATCAGTGGGAATTTTACACTTGAAGAAACACAATTTTTGGCAGAGGTTTTAAATGCAGGGGCACTTCCAGTCCAGCTTGAAGAGATGTATTCTAACTCTGTAGGTGCATCTTTAGGAGAGCAAGCGATGCAAAAGACAGTGTATGCTGGATTTATTGGTGTCGCGCTCATTTTTGCCTATATGTTGTTTTATTACCGGTTCATGGGGGTCATCGCTGTTGTTACACTCACCACCTATATTTACCTTGTGTTGCTTGTGTTTAATTGGATGAATGCAGTTTTAACATTACCTGGGATTGCTGCATTAATTCTCGGGGTAGGGATGGCAGTAGATGCAAATATCATTACTTATGAACGAATTAAAGAAGAGATCAGGTCTGGTAAATCGATCATGTCGGCCTTTAAAGCAGGAAGTCGAAGATCGCTTTCAACGATTCTAGATGCCAACATTACAACAATTTTAGCAGCAGCTGTACTATTCTCATATGGGACAAGCTCTGTACAAGGTTTTGCTGTTATGTTGATTGTCAGTATTTTAACGAGTTTTATTACAGCTGTGTATGGGTCAAGACTTCTTCTTGGTTTATGGGTAAACAGTCGAGTGCTTAATAAGAAACCTCGTTTGTTCGGTGTGAAGGAAGGTGAAATTAGTGAGCTTTAATTTCCAAAATAGTGAGATAGACTTCGTTAAGCATCGAAAAAAGTTTTTCGCCTTTTCAGGATTATTTACGTTACTTGGTATTGTGTTGCTGCTCACACTAGGGCTGAATTTAGGAATTGATTTTGAAAGTGGCTCAAGAGTAGACTTGTTATCGACAGAGCCGATAACGCAAGAAGAGGTCATGGAGGAGTTTGCACAAATTGGATTTACACCAGATGATGTTCAGCTTGGCGGTGATCAAAATGAAATGGCAAGTGTTGGATTTATCGGTGTTTTGTCTCCTGAAGAAATAAATGAAATTCAAGCCTATTTTGCTAATGCATACGGTCATGAGCCAAGTGTTAGCACGGTTGATCCAATCATTGGTGCAGAACTTGCACGTAATGCATTAATATCTGTACTAATTGCCTCAGTTGGGATTATCATTTATGTAACGATTCGATTTGAATTGTTATATGGAATTGCAGCAATTGTGGCCTTGCTACATGATGCATTCTTTATTATTGCTGTGTTTAGTTTATTACAAATTGAAGTGAATGTTCCTTTCATTGCAGCCGTATTAACCATCGTTGGTTATTCAATAAATGATACGATTGTAACGTTTGATCGAATTAGAGAAAACATGAAGCTTGCTAAGCGAGTCAAAGACTTTGAGGATTTAGCTTCAATTGTGAACAAAAGCTTAGTTCAGACATTAGCACGTTCAATTAATACGGTTTTAACTGTTGTATTTGCAGCTGCAGCAATTTTCATCTTTGGTGGCGAGGCTATTCGTTCCTTTGCTTTTGCTTTGCTAATAGGACTTGTAGCCGGGACATATTCGTCGATGTTCCTTGCCTCGCAGTTATGGCTGATTTGGAAGGCGAAGCAATTAAAAAAGAAAAAGTTCAACTCTCACAAGCAACAGCCTGAGGGAGAGCCAACAGTATAAATCATAGGATGCACTTAGAAATTACTTGCGTTCTCAAGGGCACTGAAAAAGGAAAACCACCCTTTTGCAGTGCCTTCGTTATTGGTGACTTAAAGGGGTATTGGCCTTTAAGACACCTTTTTTATAGGTACTAATTTTCGCAATGTGATTGTCAATTCTCTTAAAGATGAATGATGCTACCTATTGATGGTAAAATAAGTACAGGATTTTCAAACATACTGTTTGAAATATGAACAAGATAAAGTGGGTGTTGATGTGTCCGAAGCAGATATACGTTATCGAAAAGTTAGGTTTGCAGCGTGGGTTGGAATAGTTGGCAATATTGTCTTGGCGATTATTAAGGCAGTCGTTGGCATTATGGCAAATAGTCGCGCATTAGTCGCAGACGCAGTTCACTCAGCTTCGGATGTTGTCGGTTCAGTAGTTGTTTTAATAGGCGTTCGTGCTGCAAAACTGCCACCAGATCGTGATCATCCATATGGGCATGGTAAAGCGGAGTCGGTTGCAGCCATCATTGTAGCAGTATTGCTATTTATTGTGGGTTTTGAAATAGCACTTGGTGCATTTCAATCTTTTTTTGAACCCGTTGAGGTTCCGGGAGTCATTGCGATATATGCTGTTATTTTTTCCATTGTTGTGAAAGAACTTATGTTTCGTTATAAGTACCAATTGGGTAAGAAGTATAAAAGTGAGGCATTAATGACCGATGCATGGCATCATCGTTCAGATGTGTTTTCTTCGTTTGCGGCATTAATCGGGATTGGTGCCGCCATTCTTGGAGGGCATTTAAATATACCTTGGCTTGTGTATGGAGATTCCATAGCGAGTGCGTTTGTAGCTATTTTAATTGGGAAAATGGCTTGGACACTTGGCAAACAGTCGATTCATAATGCACTTGATCATGTTCTTCATGAAGAGGATACTGTTGAAATGAAAAAGGCTGCAGCAAGTGTGGAAGGTGTTCTAAATATTGATGAATTTTTAGCTCGGGAACATGGACATTACGTTATCATCGATATTAAGGTGGCAGTTAACCCATCTATTTCGGTCGAAGAAGGGCATACGATTGGAAAGCGAGTAAAAGAGCGCCTCTTAGAAGAGAAGAACGTTCATGACGTGCTTGTCCATATTAATCCTTACAGAGAAAGAAAAAAAGAGGGAGAGGAGTTGAATGAATGAGGGGACAGTGGAGTCTAATACTCGGAATAATAGCAGCTGTTATTATTGCTATCTTTGCCGTTATCAACGTTGATTCCGTTCGTGTTAACTATATGTTTGGAACAGCTGAGTGGCCATTAATCCTAGTTGTTTTAGGGTCTGTTTTAATGGGGGCTATCATTGTTGGAGCAGTTGGAATGGTAAAGGTGTATAAATTACAAGCTGAAATCAAACGGTTGAAACATAGTCAAGAAAGTAGCAATCTAAATTCAGAATCAATTACAAAAGGGAAAAGAAACCCTTCTGATCAAGGCAGCAAAAAGAATCACGAAAAGGAAATATACCAGTCTAAGGAAAAGAATGATTGAACGTTGTAACCCCTTGAGTGCTCCTGTATAATGAGACATTCAAGGGGTGTTTATATGTTAAAACCGAAAGCTAGATGGAAAATAAAAGAACAAGCATCCAGTCAAGTAGATCAATTAGTCAATGAATTAAACATAGCTCCACTAGTAGCAAGTTTACTCTTGAATCGAGGATTTGAAACAGTAGATGCTGCTAGACGTTTTTTATATAAAGAAGAGATGACCTATCATGATCCATTTCTATTGGACGATATGGATCGTGCCGTAACAAGAATTCGCGCAGCAGTTGAGCAAAATGAGCGAATTCTTATTTTTGGTGACTATGATGCCGATGGTGTAAGCAGTACGGCCTTAATGTACAAAGCCTTACAATCTATAGGAGCGCAAGTAGACTTTTATATACCGAATCGATTTACCGAGGGATATGGACCTAATGAACCGGCGATAAGGCAAGCAAAAGAAGATGGGTATGGACTAATCGTCACTGTTGATACAGGGATTGCTGCAGTACATGTTGCAAATGTGGCAAAAGAGATTAACCTTGATTTCATTGTGACCGATCACCATGAAGCACCACCCGTTTTACCTGATGCATATGCGATTGTTAATCCTAAGAAACCCGGCTGTCCATACCCATTTAAAGGCTTGGCAGGTGTAGGAGTTGCTTTAAAAGTCGCTCATGCATTATTAGGAAGGGTTCCGAGTGAGTGGCTGGACATAGCAGTGATAGGTACAGTGGCCGATTTGGTTCCTCTTATTGATGAGAACCGTCTTTTAGTAATGGAGGGCCTTCATGTTCTCCAGTCAACGAACAAACCAGGTTTAATTGCGCTAAAGAAAAAATGTGGTATCGATTCACAAGTCGTTCAAGCAGACCATGTTGGATTTGGAATTGGACCTCGAATTAATGCAGCAGGGCGGCTTGATTCAGCTGACCCGGCTGTTCAGTTGTTATTAGCCGAAACACAGGAAGAAGCTGAACATTTAGCAACGGAAATTGATTACTTAAATAAAGAGCGCCAAGCAGTTGTTACAGAGATTACAGAAGCAGCTGTTACTGTTGTTGAAGAGCAATACCCTCCTAATAAAAATGATGTATTGGTCATTGCTGGTGAAGGATGGAATGCAGGAGTCATTGGAATTGTTGCTTCCCGTCTTGTAGAGCGCTATTATAGACCGACGATTGTATTAAGTATCGATCGGGAAAAGGGACTGGCAAAAGGGTCTGCCAGAAGCATTGAAGGCTTTGATATGTTTGCTGAGCTTTCTAAAAGCCGGGATATTTTACCTCATTTTGGTGGGCATCCAATGGCTGCAGGTTTAACAATGAACGTGGATGATTTAGATTTATTACGTACTAGGCTTAACGAACAGGCAAAAGAAGTATTAACAGATGAAGATTTTAAACCAGTAACATTGATTGATTTAGTCGCTACGGTAGATGAAATCTCCGTATCTGTCATTAAGCAATTAGATCAACTTGCTCCTTTCGGTGTTTCTAATCCAACACCGAAAGTGCTGCTTCAAGACGTTCAATTAGGCCAAATGAGAAAAATTGGAAGTGATTCAAACCATTTAAAAGTTGGATTCTCTGAGAATGGGGCAACATTAGATGGGATTGGTTTTCACCTAGGTTATTTATGTGATGAAATCACATCTCATGCGAAAGTATCAGCGGTTGGTACTTTATCGATTAATGAATGGAATGGGCACGTAAAGCCTCAATTAATGATTGACGATATGGGAGTATCAGAATGGCAGTTATTTGATTGGAGAAGTATCCAAAAAACAAGATTGGCTGATCGTCTTTTAACAATTCCTGTTGAAAATCGCGTACTTATTACATTTAAAAAGGAAACACAGAGAATACTAGGTCTTGAGAATGAAACGATCATCTCATTACATGATCAAGAAGACGTTGGTGATTTATCCAATCGTTTTGTTGTGTTACTTGATATTCCAGACGAACGTGAGCAATTGAAAACAATGTTTCAACATCATGGACAACCTAGTCGTATTTATACGATCTTTTATCATGAAGATGATTCTTTCTTTACGACTAACCCGAACCGGGAGCAATTTAAATGGTACTATGCATTTCTTTTAAAGAGAAAATCATTTAATATTAAAAAGCACAGCGAAGAATTAGCCAAATATAAAGGGTGGTCAAGACAAACGATTACCTTTATGTCACAGGTATTTAGTGAGCTTGGTTTTGTTTCAATAGACGATGGTATACTAAGTGTTACTAATAATCCTCAGAAGAAAGGGTTAGAAGAATCTGCAACGTATCGAAAGAAACTAGAGCATGCGAAAATTGAAAATGATTTTGTCTATTCTTCCTACGTTGATTTAAAGCAGTGGTTCGCTCAAGTGCTAGAACAAACAATAGAGGAAACAAAAGTCAAGGAGACGGTGTAGAAAATGGATTTTAAAAAGTATATTCAAATTGTTGAGGACTATCCGAAAAAAGGCATCCGTTTTAAAGATATTACGACGTTAATGCAGGACGGGGCTGCGTATAAAGCTGCAATAAACGAAATGGCTGATTTTGCACGTGATAAGGATGTCGACGTAGTAGTTGGGCCTGAAGCTAGAGGGTTTGTTGTTGGTTGTCCGATTGCTTATGCATTAGAAGTTGGTTTTGTCCCTGTTAGGAAAGCAGGGAAGCTTCCTCGTGAAGTTATTTCTGTTGACTACGGTTTAGAATATGGAAAAGACAGCTTAACGATTCATAAAGATGCGATTAAAAAAGGACAACGTGTACTTATTACAGATGACTTGTTAGCGACAGGTGGTACGATTGAAGCAACGATAAATATGGTTGAACAGCTAGGTGGAGTAGTTGTTGGAATTGCCTTTATGATTGAACTTGGTTATTTAGAAGGAAGAGATCGTTTAGAGAACTATGAGTTGTTTTCATTAATGACGTATAATTAAACAAATTCTTGGGTGGCTCAAACTTACTTGATTAAAAAAGAGAAGTGGTTAAACGTAGAATGCCAATTTGCTTTTTAGAATCATATGTTTATCTGAGTTGCCCTCTTTCTTTATAAAGGTTATTCAAAGTGGCTAATTTTCCCTTTTTGAATAACCTTTAGCTTACATTTGTAAAGTTTGGTCTTTTCCCTTTACATAGTTCATAACTTTACCCATAATAAAAAGAAATATTGAATCGTAAATAGGTGATTCCATGACGATAGATCAAGTTTTAGATAAGGCAAGTCAATATTTAAATGAGAGTGATGTTGCTTTTCTCCGCAAGGCTTATGAATATGCAGAGCAGGCTCATGAAGGGCAATACCGTAAATCTGGAGAACCATATATTCTTCATCCGATCCAAGTAGCTGGGATTATTGTGGAACTCGAGCTTGATCCGAATACGGTAGCTGCTGCATTTTTACATGATGTGGTCGAAGATACAGATGTGACGGTTGAGGATTTAGAAAAAGCGTTCAATGAACAAGTAGCGATGCTAGTTGATGGCGTAACGAAATTAAAGAAATTTAAGTATAAATCAAAAGAAGAACAGCAGGCGGAAAACCATCGAAAAATGCTAATAGCGATGGCAAAAGACATTCGTGTTATTTTAATTAAATTAGCAGACCGTCTGCACAATATGCGCACGCTTAAATTTATGCCTCCGGAAAAGCAACGTGTAACGTCAAATGAAACGTTAGAAATTTTTGCCCCATTGGCACATAGACTTGGTATTTCCACAATTAAGTGGGAGTTAGAGGATACAGCCCTGCGCTATTTAGATCCGCAACAATATTATAGAATTGTGAATCTAATGAAAAAGAAACGAGCAGAGCGGGAAAAGTACCTTTCTGGGGTTATGGATACAATTAGTGTACATTTAAGAGATGTGAACGTGAAGGCTGAACTATCAGGTAGACCTAAACATATTTATAGCATTTACCGTAAAATGGTGCTTCAGAATAAACAGTTTAATGAAATTTACGACTTGCTGGCAGTTAGGATTATGGTTGATAGCATCAAAGATTGCTATGCTGTATTAGGTGTTATTCACACATGCTGGAAACCGATGCCTGGTCGCTTTAAAGATTATATAGCCATGCCTAAGGCGAATATGTATCAGTCCCTTCACACAACCGTAGTCGGACCTTATGGTGATCCTCTTGAGGTGCAAATACGGACAGAAGAAATGCATCGAATTGCAGAGTATGGGGTCGCAGCTCATTGGGCTTACAAAGAAGGAAAAGACTTAACTCAAAATAAAAATTCATTCGAAGATAAATTAAACTGGTTCCGAGATGTCATTGAATCGCAAACGGAAACGAATGATGCTCAGGAGTTTATGGAATCTTTAAAAATGGACTTGTTTTCAGATATGGTATTTGTTTTCACACCAAAAGGTGAGGTCATTGAATTACCAGCTGGTTCGGTACCACTTGATTTTGCGTATCGCATTCATAGTGAAATTGGAAACCGTTGTATTGGAGCAAAGGTAAACGGAAAGATGGTTCCACTTGAACATCGCTTGAATACAGGTGATATTGTTGAAGTATTAACATCAAAACATTCTTATGGCCCAAGCCAAGATTGGTTAAAGATCACCAAATCTTCTCATGCAAAAAATAAAATTAGACAATGGTTTAAAAAAGAGCGTAGAGAAGAAAATGTTGAAAAAGGTCGCGAGCTAGTTGAAAAAGAAATTCGTTCTATGGATTTTGAGCCAAAAGAAGTATTAACGGCTGAAAATATTGCAGAGGTCGCTAACAAGTTTAGTTTCTCGGGTGAAGAAGATATGTTTGCTGCAGCTGGCTATGGCGGGATTAGTGTGAAACAAATCGTCAACCGGATGACGGAGAAGTTACGTAAGCAGCAAGACCAAGAGCAAGAAGATAAATCATTAGTAGCTGCTTTATCGGATGTCCAGACGTACCGCCCGAAGAAAAAGGTGAACTCTGGTGTTCGAGTAAAAGGAGTTGATAATCTTTTAATAAGGTTATCTCGTTGCTGTACACCTGTCCCGGGTGATGAGATCATTGGATACATCACGAAAGGGCGCGGTGTTTCGATTCACCGATCAGACTGTACGAATGTGAAAAATGAAGAGGCGCAAGGTCGTTTGCTTCCTGTGGAATGGGAAGGCGACATGCAGCAAAGCAAGTCCTATAATGTCGATATTGAAATCAGTGGATACGACCGAAATGGATTGTTGAATGAAGTGCTGCATGCGATCACCGAATCTCGAACAGTTATTAATGCTGTCTCAGGACGATCTGATCACAGACAAAAAGTAGCGACTATTCATTTAACTATTTCGATCCATAACATAGATCACTTGCATAAGGTTGTTGAAAAGATAAAACAACTAAACGATATTTACTCGGTACGAAGAGTGATGCATTAGAGGTGGACCATGAAAGTAGTGTTACAACGAACAAAGAAATCATCTGTAAGTGTCGGTGGTGAAATCGTCGGTCAGATTGAATCTGGCTTAACGCTTCTAGTAGGTATTACACATGAAGATAAAAGTGAAGATGTCACGTATATCGCCGATAAAATTATAAACCTTCGAATATTCGAAGATGCTGATGGGAAAATGAACCATTCATTACTAGATGTTAAAGGAAAAATCTTATCGATTTCACAATTTACTCTTTACGGGGACTGTAAAAAAGGAAGACGACCAAACTTTATGAACGCAGCAAAACCAGATTTAGCAAAAGAGCTGTATGACCAATTCAATGATGAACTTAGATCAAAAGGAATTGACGTACAAACCGGCGAATTTGGCGCGATGATGGAAGTTTCCCTAGTTAATGACGGCCCCGTAACACTGATTGTAGAGAGCCGCTAAAAAAGGGCGAACTTCCCTTTTTTAGCGGCTCGACGTGATGAGTGAAGCCGCGGTAAAGGTCTTAAGCCTTTTGAGCGAACTTCTCAAAAGGCGCACGGCGAGAGAAGCCATCACAATCAAAAAAAGGGCGAACTTCCCTTTTTTAGCGGCTCGACGTGATGAGTGAAGCCGCCGTAAAGGTCTTAAGCCTTTTGAGCGAACTTCTCAAAAGGCGCACGGCGAGAGAAGCCATCACAATCAAAAAAAGGGCGAACTTCCCTTTTTTATCGGCTCGACGCGATGAGTGAAGCCGCCGTAAAGGTCTTAAGCCTTTTGAGTGAACTTCTCAAAAGGCGCACGGCGAGAGAAGCCATCGCAACCATGTTCATGTTCGCGCTGACAAAATTCAAGGATCCTTTTGTGTAATTTCCTCATCCATGTAAGTTTTTCTCTTAACTTGGTCAAAATAGGAGAAACGACTTTGGAAGGAATGAAGCAAATGCGCTCGAGTATGCGTCAACAAATGCATCATAATCGGTTACAGCCACTTTTTAATATGGACTACCATAATTTTGTAGAACGTGAAAACCAACATACAAATCTTGAATTAGCTAGTGAATTTGGGTTATCCTTACGGGATGTCAAATTACTAAAGGATAAAATGAATCGTAATTAAACTATTGACACATTGCTTGAACATTCGTATGATAATAATCAATTAAATGAACTGCAACTATTCCGAAGAAGAGGCATAGTAGTTAAGGTAGCAGGTAAAAAAGAGAGGAGAGGTCAAGGCTGAGAGCCCTCCATATCTGTCTTAATGAATGAACACCTCAGAGGAGTTTTTCTGAACGTATTGTACTACTAGGAAAAGACGTATACAGGCGTTAACTGTTTAAAGAGGAAGCAATGATATTGCTTCAATTTAGGGTGGCACCACGGGTATAAACTCTCGTCCCTGATGATTATTTTTCATCAGCGATGAGAGTTTTTTTATTTTTATATTTGGAGGATGAGAGAATGAACATTCAAATCCCGCGAGGTACGCAGGATATATTGCCAGGCGAAGTAGAGCTTTGGCAATACATTGAGGAAAAAGCGAAGGATGTTTGTCGCAGGTATAATTATCACGAGATACGTACACCAATTTTTGAACATACCGATTTATTCCAACGTGGAGTTGGCGATACGACAGACATCGTTCAAAAAGAAATGTACACATTTACAGATCGAGGAAATCGTAGTTTAACATTAAGACCAGAGGGAACCGCTGCTGTTGTTCGTTCATATGTGGAAAAGAAAATGTACGGGCAACCCATTCAGCCGACTAAATTATTTTACACTGGTCCTATGTTCCGTTATGAGCGGCCACAATCAGGGCGTATGCGTCAATTTGTTCAGTTTGGAGTCGAAGCATTAGGAAGTCAAGATCCTGCTATTGATGCGGAAGTATTAGCTCTAGTCATGAGTCTATATGAAGAGCTTGGTTTAAAAAATGTAAAGTTAGTACTTAATAGCTTGGGTGATAAAGAGAGCAGAGAAGCTCACAGGCAAGCGTTGATTGATCACTTTAAACCGAATATCAATGAGTTTTGTGATGATTGTCAAAGTCGTCTAGAAAAAAATCCATTGCGGATATTAGATTGCAAAAAAGACCGAGAGCACCCATTAATGAAAAATTCTCCATCGATTCTTGATTATTTAAACGAAGAGTCCCGTACATATTTTAGCCAAGTGAAGAACTATTTGGATCAACTAGGAATTACCTACGTAGTGGATCCAACACTTGTAAGAGGGCTCGATTATTATTATCACACGGCATTTGAAATTATGTCTGAAGGAGAAGGCTTTGGAGCAATAACGACATTGTGTGGCGGTGGACGTTACACAGGTCTAGTAGAAGATATCGGAGGTCCTTCTACTCCTGGAATTGGTTTTGCTTTTAGTATTGAGCGAGTAATTATGGCACTAAAAGCTCAAGAACAAGCGATTCCAGCTGCTCCACAATTAGATTGTTATTTAGTTTCATTAGGTGATGCAGCAAAGGAAAAGACAGTTGAACTGCTTTATCAGTTAAGGTGTGCAGGAATTAGTGCTGACAAAGATTATTTAGACAAGAAGATGAAAGCGCAGTTCAAGGCTGCGGACCGTCTTCAAGCACGATTCACCGCAATACTTGGTGATGATGAACTTTCGCAGGGGAAAATCAATGTAAAAGAGATGGAAACAGGCGAACAAAGTGAAATTGATTTGGCATCATTTATTGATTATATAAAAGGGAAAACAGTAGGAGGTAAGTAAGATGATAGGAAGAACACATGAGTGTGGAAAGCTAGGCGAAGAGCACGTAGGTGAAACAGTACAATTAAAAGGGTGGGTACAAAGACGCCGTGATTTAGGACAAGTAATCTTTTTAGATGTACGCGATCGTTCAGGTATTATTCAAATTGTATTTAATCCTGAGGTGAATCAAGAAGCTTTAACTACAGCAGAAAGAGTAAGAAATGAATATGTCATTGAAGTTTGTGGAAAGGTCGTTGCAAGAGATCCTAAAACGGTTAATGAGAAAATTGCTACAGGCTCAATTGAAGTTCATGTTGAAAAAATGAGCATTTTAAATGCATCAAAACCACTGCCGTTTCAAATTGAAGCTGATACAGACGCTTCAGAAGATGTTCGGCTAAAATATCGTTATTTGGATCTTCGTCGTCCAGATATGCAAGAGACGTTTAAACTACGTTATCGTACAACAAAGTTAATTCGTGATTTCCTTGACACGGAAACGTTCATGGAGATTGAAACTCCAATGTTAACAAAAAGTACACCAGAAGGGGCTCGTGATTATCTAGTTCCAAGCCGTGTTCATCATGGCGAGTTTTATGCTCTGCCACAATCACCGCAACTTTTCAAACAATTATTAATGGTTTCGGGTTTTGAACGTTATTATCAAATTGCACGTTGTTTCCGCGATGAAGACTTGCGTGCTGATCGTCAACCGGAGTTCACTCAAGTCGATATTGAAACATCGTTCATGGACAAAGAAGACTTAATTGCCATGATGGAAAAAATGATGGTAAAGATCTTGAAAGAAATCAAAGGCGTTGACGTTTCATTACCGTTTCCACGTTTGACATATGATGAAGCCATGAACCGTTTTGGTTCAGATAAACCGGACCTTCGTTTTGGGATGGAACTAATTGAACTATCAGAGATTGTGAAAGACTCAGAATTCAAAGTGTTCCAAAGTGCTCTTGCAAGTGGGGGAACAGTAAAAGGCTTGAACTTAAAAGGGGGAGCAAATAAGCTTTCTCGTAAAGAAATCGATGCTCTTACTGATTATGTAAAACAATATGGAGCGAAAGGCTTAGCATGGCTTAAGGTAGAAGAAGAAGGACTTAAAGGACCTATAGCTAAGTTCTTTACGGGAGAGATTTCTACTTCATTACAAGAAGCTCTTGGCGCTGAAGTTGGCGACTTATTATTCTTTGGTGCAGATAAGAAACAGGTTGTATTTGATAGCCTTGGTGCACTCCGTTTGAAATTTGGAAAACAGTTTGACTTGATCGATAAAAGTCAATTTAATTTCCTTTGGGTTGTTGATTTTCCACTTGTTGAATACGATGAGGAAGCTAAACGTTATGTTGCCTTACATCATCCGTTCACAAGTCCAGTAGAAGAAGATCTTGCTTTACTAGCAACTGATCCTGCAAGTGTACGTGCTAATGCGTATGATCTCGTATTAAACGGATATGAGCTTGGTGGTGGTTCGCAACGTATTTACCAAAGTGATATTCAAGAACAAATGTTTAAAGCACTTGGATTTTCTGAAGAGGAAGCTCGCGAACAGTTCGGTTTCTTGTTAGAAGCATTTGAATTTGGTACTCCGCCACACGGTGGGATTGCATTAGGACTAGATCGTCTAGTTATGCTACTAGCAGGTCGGACGAATTTACGTGACACCATTGCCTTCCCGAAAACAGCAAGTGCTAGTGATCTGTTGACGAATGCACCTGGTGAAGTAAGTGTTGAGCAGTTAATTGATTTAAATTTATCAATTATCGGGAGAAAATCTGAAAAGGTGAATGTTTAATCATATATTTGACAGTTAGGCAAAGCTAACGTATAATCACGTTAATTGAATATGAACGTTTGAAGAATTCAAACTTATCCAGAGTGGTGGAGGGACTGACCCTACGAAGCCCGGCAACCGTTTTGCAAGCCATGCAAAAAAAGGTGCTACTTTCAGCAGAATGTGACTCATTCTGAAAGATAAGTGAAGGCAAAAAAACCTTTCCTTATCTGGAGAGGTTTTTTATTTAAGAGGAGGGTATGGATATGCTACGAGTAGGTTTAATAGGATTTGGAACGGTTGGCAGCGGTGTATATGAACGCCTGACTAATTCAAAGGAGCAGCTAGAACAGCTGTTAGGAAAGAAAATACACATTTCAGCAATTCTTGTGAAAAGTCGTCAAAAACAACGCGCGTCTGATATTGAGTCGTTTGTTACAACTAGTTGGGATGAGTTTTGTAATTCAGCTGACTTTGATATCATTTTTGAAGCCATTGGAGGAATTGAACCTGCACTCTCATATACAACAGAATGGTTAGAAAAAGGTGTTCCAGTTATCACTGCTAACAAAAAGCTCGTCGCAGAGAAGGGACAATTACTTGAGAGATTAGCAGATCAACACTCGACCTATTATGGATATGAGGCAGCAGTTGCAGGTGGCATTCCGATTATTAATGCGTTAAAGGGAACACTCACAACTACACCAATATCAAGAATTTCTGGAATCTTAAATGGAACAACAAATTATATGTTAACAGAAATGATCGAAAACCATCGAGGATTTGCTGATGTTTTATTAGAGGCACAAGAGCTAGGTTATGCTGAGGCAGACCCAACTGACGATCTAGAAGGCTTTGATGCTTGGTACAAAATAAGAATTCTAAGTCGCTTATGTTTTGGAAGCTGGTCTTCTTCTAATGAATTTTCACGTAAAGGTGTATCGAGTATTAAGGATTGGCATGTTGAAATAGGAGAGCGTCTAGGGTTTAAGATAAAGTTAATTGCTGAGGCTTGGCAGGGTGAAGCTAAAGTAAATGGTTCTGTGACTCCAGCCTTTTTAACACAAAACGAACCGTTAGCAAGTGTTAGAGGAGTGACAAATGGAATATCAATTGAAGGTGATTCTATTAATCAACTTCTTTTTATTGGACCTGGTGCTGGGAAAGAGGCTACGGCAAATAGTATGGTTGAAGACTTCCTTTTCCATGAGCGTACTAGACATTCTCAAAGAAGCTTAGGAACGAAGGCAGAACAACGAAAAGAACCATTTACACATGCATTTGTTTTCCTAACTCATGCTGAAAGAGAAACTGCGCTTCATTGGGTGAAGGAAAATCAGATAGCTGTAATTGACACATTCTCTCACCATGAAGGAGAAGGATGGATTATCAAAAGTACAGACGGTACACCTTTTGAAACGTATCCAATCTATGGGGATATTTCAACACGTAGACGTTTAGAAACAATTCACTCAGCGCAATTCGGGGCGTTCTGATTTTAGCTTTTTATAAGCAGTCACTAAAGCGTATGCATCCTCCTTTATGTAATACGTCCGAACACCTCGACTTGTATGCAAATATAGAAAACCCATTGCACCTTTTTCTGGTTTCTTACGATAAGAAATATCAAAAATAGTTGTGAGTGGGTAAACATCATCTTTAACAGTGAGTTGATTATCAAATAGCTTCATATCAAATGACGTTTCAATTGTACGTTTTTCTGTCCAGCCAATTTCTTGACGAATTTCTATGCATGTTTGAGTAGCTAGCAGATTCATATAAGTCACCTCTAAAATGTGTGTATACAGTAAATAACTGTATCATACTGAGAAGCATTTACCAAATAATAGAGGTGAGTAAATAATCTGAATATTTTGTTGACGTACAATTGCTGATTTGATACTATAAATATAAATAAGTAAGAACTCCTAATATGTACGTAGAAATTTACGTTTTGAGCCAACAGATTAACATTGGGAGCTTGAGTTGAGAATCGGATTACAGGCCTTTTTGTTTAGGAAGTAAAATGGTTTTTACAGGGCACCCACCTTGTTTTAGAACAGGTTCATAACCATAATAAATACGGCATGATTGGGATTCTTGCTGTACATAGTAGGCAAGCAACTTCTCAAATAGAGAAGTTGTTTTTTTATGTAGTACGTGTTCCCCTCATGTCCGTTCCATTGCGCTCCAGCCAACTTGCTTTCCGCGGGGAGGTGTCGAGCCTCCTACGCCTGTGGGGTCTCGACCCTACCTCTTTATGAGGGCACTGAAAAAGTCCTTTTTAGCGGATTCAAGGAAGCAGCAATGGCTCCACACGTTGTGCGCCTGCTATGAGAAAACCACTCATAGCAGGCTTTAAGACAAAGCAACAGTTTCGCTCATTGCTTAAAGGCCACTGAAAAAGGTCAAAACCTTACCTTTTTCAGTGGCCTACCTCTTCATCCCGCAGGAGTCGAGTGACTTTTCGCTCCATTTCACTACGAGAAAAACGTTTCTTCACAGTAACAATCTTTAGGAAACAACTTTACTAAAAAGCCTAGTGTTTACTAATAATACAAGTTAATGTATGTTTGTAATCGTTTTAGGTAAACGTAGTAGTTAGTTTAGACTTTTAAGAATGGCTATGGTATAGTCATTGCGATAGATTGTTTGGAGGGAGCAAGGCGAATGTTGCATCAATTTTCTCGAAATGAATTGGCCATAGGTCACGATGGATTAGATCAATTAAGGAACAGTACAGTTGCAGTGCTGGGTATTGGAGGAGTAGGTTCTTTCTCAGCTGAAGCATTAGCGCGCTCTGGGGTAGGCAGATTGGTGCTTGTGGATAAAGATGATGTCGATATTACAAATGTGAACAGACAGATCCATGCCTTATTGTCGACAGTTGGTAGACAAAAAGTTGAATTAATGAAAGAACGTATTCAAGATATTAATCCTGAGTGTGAAGTCATAGCATTAAAGATGTTTTATACTGAAGAAACATACGAGCAGTTTTTTAGCTATGGTTTAGACTATGTCATTGATGCTAGTGACACGATCAGTTATAAAATTCATTTAATGAAACAATGTTTAGAACGTAAGATCCCAATTATTTCTAGTATGGGAGCAGCGAATAAGATGGACCCAACAAGATTACGAATTGCGGATATATCAAAAACAAGTCATGATCCAATTGCGAAAGTTGTTCGAACTCGATTACGAAAAGATGGTATACGTAAAGGAATTGAAGTTGTCTATTCTGATGAGCAACCAATAAAGATTAGAGAAGAAATTCGGCAAGAAGTTGTTTCAGAGGCAGCAGAACAAGGAAGCATTCGAAAGGCAAAAATGCCGCCTTCATCAAATGCCTTTGTACCTTCAGTAGCAGGGTTAATTATGGCTGGGCATGTCATTACGAACTTATTAAAAGGAATTGAAATTAACCGTTAAGAGAGGCTCCATTTGAGACCTCTCTTCTTTTCATTAGACTGTTTTCGCATACTTTGTTGTTTTTATGGGGTCCGTGTTCTCCACATGTTCGTTTCCTTGCGCTCCAGCCACTCGCACCCGCAAGGAGGTGCCGAGCCTCCGGCGCCTGTGGGGTCTCGCCCCTACCTCTTTGAGGCCACTGAAAAAGGTCAAAACCGTACCTTTTTCAGTGGCCTACCTCTTCATCCCGCAGGAGTCGAGTGACTTCGGCTCCATTTCACTACGAGAAAAACGTTTCTTCACAGCAACAATCATTACAGCCTTTCATTATGATGTGCTATTGATCATTGGCTCTCGTATTGTTCGATTGACTTGAAAATTTTGGGAATCCAATACGAGTGAAAAAGAAGAAGGCACTGAAAAGGGGAAACTGCCTCCCATTTTCAGTGCTCTCAGTAAAATAATTCAGGCTTTTAAAGCTTTAAGGCTCTTACTTTGCTAATTTCTCCAAATTCCCATTCTTATCCATTTTGAAAGAGGCAGTTGAAAGAGACTCCTCATCTTCTAAAATAGCCATACGTCTAGCACGATTCATAATCTGAATAAGAGATTGATAATCCTCTTCAATGATACTATTATCTTGTTTAATTTTCTTCAATTCCCGCTCTAATTCATTGTTTCTTGATTCGAGCTCTTGGTTTTCTTTCACTAATCTCTCATTTTCACGTTGTAATGCAGAAGATTGAGATGAAGTATGCATCATGCTTTGTAAATAGTCAATAACCGATTCTAGTGACATCTCACTATCTAGTGATTGATTTACGCGTTCCATAGTTGGTTGAGGTGCCCACATTGGCCTCATTTGAGGATAATAAGAATACGATGCAGCGCGTTTCCGTTCTTTTCGCTCTTTCTTTGCTTCTGCAATTTGCTTCATATAGCGGTTACGTACGACTGCATTCCATCGAAACCCACACGCAGCAGAAGTTCGATTTAATTCGTCACCAACTTCATCAAATGCACGCAGCTGTGTACTTCCTTCTTTAATATGTTTCAGTACAGTTTCAGCTAATAATACATCATCTTCATGAGACCAAGCATCTTGTCTAATTTTCATATTTTATCAACTCCTTGAATTGTTTTATCTAATTGGTACCAATTCTAACCAGATAAAAAGATCTTTATACAAGGATGATAGAAAAAAGAAAAAGATTGTTTTAGTAGTGCAATTTGTAAGGATTTAGTTAAATAGATTAAAGACTTAAGCTAATTTGGTAGTTGTTCATGTATTTAATCTACAAAGCTATTGGAGGTACGTCCGGCTAAAGTAAATAGTAAAAAGCTTGAAATACTAGATTTACACTAGCTTCAAGCTCAGATAACATCATTTATTCCTTAGGCGTTCGTAAACATCAGCTAATGCTTGTTCAAACTTACCCGTTCTTTTAGGTTCATAATACGATACACCCTTTAATTTATTAGGTAAATACTGCTGCTTTACCCAGCCGTGTTCGTAATCATGAGGGTATTTATAATCAACGCCGCGGCCTAATTGCTGTGCTCCTTGATAATGGGAATCTTTAAGGTGTTTTGGAACATCACCAATCTTGCCTTTTCGTATATCAGCCATTGCTGCATCGAGTGCTTTGTAGGCTGAATTTGACTTTGGTGATAAGCATAGTTCGATAACCGCATTTGCAAGAGGAATTCTCGCTTCTGGAAAGCCTAGACGTTCGGAAGCTTCAATAGCAGATAAGGTCCTAGAACCTGCTTGGGGATTTGCTAATCCGATATCCTCATAGGCAATAACAAGTAACCTTCTATTTATACTTATAAGATCGCCTGCTTCAATTAATCTTGCTAAGTAATGAAGGGCACCATCTACATCACTACCTCTTATTGATTTCTGGAATGCGGAAAGGACATCATAATGAGCATCTCCATCTTTATCATGCTGAAAGCTTTTCTTTTGAATACAAGCTTCAGCAGTATGTAACGAAATCGTTTTGATCCCAATTTCATTTGGAAAGGTTGACAGTATTGCTAATTCTAACCCATTCAGAGCAGAGCGAACATCGCCGCCACAAGCTTGAGCTAGATGGGTGATTGCTTCGTTGTTAATTTCCACTTTTTCTTTTCCATACCCATTTGTTTCATCCACAAGTGCACGCTGTAAAGCTTGTTTAATGTCCTCAATAGTTAGTGGTTCGAGTTCAAATATTTGACAGCGGCTACGGATTGCTGGATTAATAGAATGAAACGGATTAGCCGTAGTTGCTCCAATTAAAATTAAAAGTCCATTTTCTAGATAAGGCAATAAGAAATCTTGCTTTCCTTTATCTAAACGGTGAACTTCATCGAGAATTAAAATAAGTTGTCCGTGCATCTTAGCTTCTTCAACAGCAATTTCCATATCTTTTTTATTATGAACGACGGCATTAAGCATTTTTGACGGCGTGCCTGTGGAACCAGCGATGCTGCTAGCGATCGATGTCTTTCCGATACCTGGTGGACCGTAGAGGATCATGGAGGATAACTGACCTGTATCAACCATCCGTCTTAATAGCTTTCCTTCTCCAATTAAATGCTGTTGACCGATTATATCTTCTATTTTTTGTGGTCTCATTCGATAGGCGAGTGGTTGTTTTTTCATGTTTAGCCTTCTTTCTACATTGCTATAGTTAGTGTAATGGATGTGAACAGAAAATCCAACTATCCTTACTGGTTTTGAGTGTCTAGCCCCCCCATTGTTGAGATTTTCATGCTATAATGGCAAAGAATTAATTAGAGAGAAGGGATTTCTCTTGAGGAGAATAGAACTAAGTAATACAAAGCGTATTTTTTTTATTCGCTGGATTACGTTTTTGTTTGGGCTAATGGTTATGGGGCTTGGGATTGCACTAATGGTTCATGCAGAACTAGGCGGTGCACCTTGGGATGTACTTCATATTGGTCTGACAAATCATTTTGGATTGACCGTTGGTACTTGGTCTATTCTTATGGGATTAGTTGTATTAATTATAACAGCACTTTTAATGAAATCGTGGCCACAAATGGGAGCCTTTTTAAATATGCTGTTCCTTGGTATATTTATTGACCTATTTTTATGGATCGTACCAGCCCCTACTCACTTACTTTTGCAATATGTCATGATGATAACGGGGATCATCATAATTGGTTATGGCATTGGGATATACATTGCTCCAGGATGTGGAGCAGGTCCTCGAGATAGCTTAATGCTTGCACTGCAAATAAAAACTGGCTGGAAAGTACAACATGTTAGAATTTTAATGGAAGTTGTAGTATTGAAAGTCGGTTGGCTTTTAGGAGGTACCGTATTTATTGGTACACTTATTTTTTGTTTTGGAATTGGTTCAGTTGTAGGAGTAACATTACCACATTGCAAGCGGATATTTGATTCTATTTTGAAAAGAGGGAAAAAGGATGAAGATTTCAACGAAGGGTCGCTACGGACTCACTATCATGATGGCATTAGCTAAACAAGCTGGGGAAGGACCTATATCACTTAAATCAATTGCTAAAGAATATGATTTATCAGAACATTATCTTGAGCAATTAATTGCACCTCTTAGGAATGCAATGCTTGTTAAAAGTGTCCGTGGTGCATACGGAGGTTATATGCTAGCGAAAGATGCAAAAGAAATTACAGCAGGTGATATTATCCGTGTGTTGGAGGGGCCAATTAGCCCAGTAGAAGTAATGGATAATGAAGAGCCAGCTAAGCGCAATCTATGGATAAAAATACGTGATGCTGTCAAGGATGTACTTGATAACACAACTCTTGAAGACTTAGCGACATATAAAGATTCAGGAGATCAAGAATATTTTATGTTTTACATTTAAGAGGATTTATTCCTTTTAGATAGGTAGTATATATAAAAGAAGGTGGACGAAAAGTGGAGATGATTTACGTTGACCACGCAGCAACCTCACCCCTTCATCCAGAAGTACTCGATGCAATGCTCCCATATTTCCAGACGTATTTTGGAAATCCTTCAAGCATTCATCAAATCGGAAGACAGGCGAGGCAAGCAATCGATCAAGCGCGTAGAAAAATCGCACATGCTCTAAATGTCAGTGAACAAACCCTTATCTTTACGAGTGGTGGAACAGAAGCAGATAATTTGGCGATTCTTGGTTATGCATTAGAGCATGAAGCGAAAGGAAAGCATATTATTACTTCAAAGGTGGAGCATCACGCCGTATTACATGCATGTGAGGAGCTTGAAAAACGCGGATTTGAAGTTACATATCTTCCTGTAGATGAAACAGGGAGAGTAAAGCTAAACGATGTACAAGTAGCTTTGCGTGATGATACAATTCTCGTTACATTGATGTTTGGCAACAATGAAGTTGGAACAGTACAGCCAATTCAGGAAATTGGAGTTTTGTTAAGAGAACATCAAGCTGTTTTTCATACGGATGCAGTACAAGCGTGTGGGGTGGTTGAATTAAATCTTGCCGAACTGGAAGTAGACATGCTATCGATTTCTGCTCATAAAATTAACGGTCCTAAAGGCGTGGGTCTTCTTTATGTGAAAGAAGGCTTGAAACTTAGGCCTGTTCTTTTTGGAGGAGAGCAAGAGCGAAAGCGTCGAGCGGGAACAGAAAATGTTGCAGCAGCTGTCGGATTTGCTAAAGCAATGGAATTGTCTGTTCATTCCATTGAGGAACGGCAAAAGAAATACCAACAATTTGCTAAGACATTAATTGATAGATGGGCAGAAGAAGAAGTAACTTTTTATGTCAATGGTCATCAACATAAGCGTTTGCCGCATGTATTAAATATAAGTTTCCCTGGAGTGAATGTCGAATCATTGTTAATGAATCTTGATCTGGTGGGGATCTCAGCCTCAAGCGGTTCCGCTTGTACAGCAGGGTCGATCGAGCCATCTCATGTACTTGTAGCAATGTTTGGCCAAGATAACGAGCGGATACAGTCTGCGATTCGTTTTAGTTTTGGGCTTGGTAATACCCAAGAACAAATTGAGCGAGTTGCAGTTGAAACAGCAAAAATTGTGAAGCGGCTAGGACAGCTTGAGGAATTTATCAACTAGAATGGAGCCAAAGGTGGTGAGTGTATGAAGAAACGACCAGAAGATACAAGAGTCGTTGTTGGAATGTCTGGTGGAGTTGATTCATCTGTTACAGCGTTGCTGCTTAAAGAGCAAGGCTATGATGTTATAGGGATTTTTATGAAAAACTGGGATGACACTGATGAAAATGGGTTTTGTACGGCAACAGAGGATTATGAAGATGTAATTCAAGTATGTAACCAAATTGGAATTCCGTATTATGCAGTTAATTTCGAAAAGCAATATTGGGATAAAGTGTTTACATACTTTTTAGAAGAGTACAAAGCAGGGCGTACCCCTAATCCTGATGTGATGTGTAATAAGGAAATTAAATTTAAAGCCTTTTTAAATCATGCCATGTCACTCGGGGCTGATTATGTGGCAACTGGTCACTATGCACGAGTAGAAGAGCGTGAAGGGCAATATGTACTGTTACGTGGTGTGGATAACAATAAGGATCAAACTTATTTTCTAAATGCTCTTTCTCAAAAACAATTATCAAAAACGATGTTCCCAATTGGTCATTTGCCGAAAAAGGAAGTACGTGAGCGTGCTCTAGCCGCTAATCTTGCAACAGCAAAGAAAAAAGATAGTACAGGGATATGTTTTATTGGTGAACGAAATTTCAAAGAATTTCTTAGCGAATTTTTGCCAGCTCAACCTGGTGAAATGCAAACAGTAGATGGAGAAGTAAAAGGACAGCATGATGGCTTAATGTACTATACACTTGGTCAACGTCAAGGTCTTGGTATCGGTGGAGCTGGAGAGCCATGGTTTGTTATTGACAAAGATTTAAATCGAAACGTTTTAATTGTTGGTCAAGGATTCCATCATGAAGGTCTATATTCTGAAGGGTTAGACGCAATCGGAATGAATTGGATCTTGAAAGAACCATTGTTTAAGGAATTTACTTGTACAGCGAAACTTCGCTACCGTCAAGAAGACCAACGAGTAACAGTTTACCCGAAAGAGGACGGGACAGCTCGTATTTATTTCCATGAACCACAGCGTGCAGTAACTCCTGGACAAGCTGTTGTCTTGTATGATGGCGACGTTTGTCTTGGTGGAGGAACAATTGATTATGTTATTAAGAAGTGGGAAAATGCCTAATTAGGTATTTTCCTTTTCAAATTTAATCGATTAAAAGTAGATTTTCACTTTTTTACAGGCTTAAAAAATAAGGAGGACTACTATGCTTAATGAAAAAGGCATTGCCTATATGAATGAAAAAAAATACGAAGAAGCCGCACAAGCGTTTAATGACGCGATTGAAGAAAATCCAAATGACCCTACTGGCTTTGTGAATTTTGGAAACCTTTTAGGGGTGCTTGGTGATTACGAGCGCGCGCTCACTTTTTTTGATAAAGCAATCGGACTAGATGAACATGCGGCAACTGCTTATTACGGGGCGGGAACAATTTATTATAAGCAAGATCAATTTGAAGAGGCTACGAAGATGTTCAAGAAAGCACTAATGGAAAAATTGGATGAAGCCGATGTTCATTTTATGCTTGGAATGAGTTATTACCAACTAGGTGCACTTCCACATGCACTAGCTTCTTTTAAAAGAGCGGTAGAACTTCAACCAAGAGACGTTGACGGTTTATTTCAATATGGATTATGCTTAGCTCAATTAGAATATATTGATGAATCAATAGAGCAGTTTGAGCAGGTCATTAAATTAGACGAAAGTCATGCAGATGCTTTTTTTAATTTAGGTGTAGCATATGCCTATAAAGAACGTGCGAGCGACGCATTGAAAGCATTTGAAAAAGCTCTCGAAATTCAACCAGATCATGCATTAGCTGCAAATGGAAAGAAAACCATTGAACAAGCCATCAAGTAAGGGTGATGACATGTGAAAGAAGAGACGATCTTGCCTGAAGAAGAGAATTCAATTGAACGCGGTTTTATTAAAGGGACAGTTAGCCACATTGTGTTTCGAAATGATGAGAATTTCTATACGGTTGCTCTTATTCATGTCCAACAAACAAATGAAGAGCTAAAGGATAAAAAAGTCACGGTTGTCGGTACTCTTCCGAAATTAGAGTCAGATGAGACATTTTTGTTTTTTGGCCGGGTGATTGATCATCCTAAGTTTGGGATTCAATATCAAGTTGAACAATTTAGAAGAGACTTACCTCAGACGAAGCATGGCATCGTTCAATACTTGTCGAGTGGGCGCTTTCCGGGAATAGGAATAAAAACAGCTGAAACGATTGTTGAAGTACTTGGGGAGCGGGCGATTACACGAATCGTGGAAGATCGCTCAGTTTTAACGGCTGTTCCTAAGTTATCAAAAGAGAAAGCAGACTCTTTATATGAACAACTAGTCGATCAACAAGGGGTCGAACAAGTCCTAATGACATTATCTAAACATGGATTTGGAGTAGAACTTTCGATGAAAGTGTATCAAGCATATGGTCTTCAAGCTCTTGATATAATTCAAACCAATCCGTATCAATTAATAGCTGATGTAGAAGGGATTGGTTTTAGAAGAGCCGATTTACTCGGAGCAGCAATTGGTATCACTGGAAAACATCCAGACCGTATTCGTGCTGGTTGCTTGCATTTGCTTCAGGAACTCTGTCTTCAAGAAGGACATGTCTTTCTTTCCAAAGATGTACTCGTTCCTCATGTCATATCATTATTATCCTCACATGATTGTAAGCTTGAAGTTACAGAAGTTGAAGAGCAGCTTCTCCTTATGCAAGAAGAGGATGAGATTTGTTCAGAAGACAATCGAGTTTATGTGAAGTCGCTCTTTTTTGCCGAAAAAGGAATTGTGACAAGTGTTCAGCGCTTATTAAGCCAAGAAGTTGAGGAGGAATTTCCTGAAGCTGAATTTTTAAAAGCGTTGGGACAGTTAGAAGAAGAACAAAAATTAGAATATGCTCCGTCACAAAAAGAAGCAATCCAAACGGCATTATCGTCCCCTTTAATGATACTAACTGGGGGACCAGGAACAGGGAAAACAACCGTTATTAAAGGAATTGTTGAACTTTATGCGCGTTTGCACGGTCTCTCTTTAGATGAAAAAGCATACACGAAGAGCAATCCCTTCCCAATTTTACTTGTTGCTCCAACTGGAAGAGCCGCTAAAAGAATGAGTGAAGCGACAGAACTTCCTGCGACAACTATCCATCGGTTACTCGGTTGGAAAGGGGGAAGTGGTGGATTTGAAAAAGGCGACCATGAACAACTTGAAGGGGAACTGCTCATTGTAGATGAGAGCTCAATGGTTGATATTTGGCTAATGAACCAGTTGTTAAAGGCAGTACCAAAAGGTATGCAGGTTGTATTAGTAGGTGATCAAGATCAATTGCCATCTGTCGGACCAGGACAAGTGTTACGTGACTTCCTTGAATCAACGATCATTCCGACCGTTCCTTTAGTGGACATTTACCGTCAAGCTGAAGGATCGTCCATTATCGAGCTTGCTCATTCGATGAAACAAGGGACAATGCCTGCCAATTTACCTGAGCCTCAATCCGATCGTCGTTTTTTTCCTTGCCAAGTTGATCATGTCCAGCAAGTTGTTTCGCAAATTTGTGAAAATGCAATGAAAAAAGGGTATACAGCGAAAGAGATTCAGGTACTAGCACCTATGTATAAAGGAAGTGCAGGTATTACAGAATTAAATGTCATGCTGCAAAACTTATTCAATCCAAAAACAGACCAAAGACGAGAAATCGCTTTTGGTGATGTTGTTTATCGAACAGGTGATATCGTATTACAACTAGTGAACAACCCTGATGAAAACGTCTATAACGGTGACCGCGGTGAAATTGTAGGTATTTTTTATGCAAAGGAGAATCAAGAGCGGCAGGATCAATTAGTGATTTCTTACGATGGAACTGAAGTTGTTTATCTAAAAAAGGATTTAAATCAAATCACTCATGCGTACTGTTGTTCAATCCATAAGGCTCAAGGAAGTGAGTTTCCGATCGTTGTGATGCCTGTTGTTAGAAATTATGCAAGAATGTTAAGACGGAATTTGCTCTATACGGGCATTACAAGAGCTAAACAATTTCTTCTCTTATGTGGAGACTTAAAAGCCATACACACGGCCGTTACGCAAAAAGATGAAATGAATCGAAACTCAATGCTGCAAGAAAAGTTACAACAACTGCCCGAGACAAGTGGAAGAAGATAACCAACATAATGAAGAAAAAATCGCCACACACTAAGATTGTTCGGAAAGGTGGCGATTTTTTTGCGTACTTTTTCAACAGTTGAAGGATTACCAGTCCTTTCGCTTTCAACGGGAAAAGAATGTGGACATGTATTGGATTTGTTTTATGAAAATGGAGCAGTAACAGGATTTCTTGTCGATCCAAAAGGATGGTTTACAAAACACTTATTCTTACCAGTAGAGAACATAACTAATATTGGAACGGATGGTGTAATGGTAAAAGACTACCATGCCTTGCAACCTCTGTCTAAAAAGGAAAAACAAGCTTTTCATTTAAAACACGGAAAGCACCGTCTTCATGGTACAGCGTTATTAACAGCAGAAGGAGAAAAGTTAGGACTGCTTGAGGACGTATATTTCTTGGAAGAAGTGGGCACGATTGTAGGGTATGAAGTAACGGAAGGATTGGTAGCCGATCTAGTAGAAGGGCGAAGAGTTGTGAAAAGTGATTCTAAGCTAACCATTGCTGGAGGGCGAGCCATTCTAAACGAATAGAAACGACTGTAAAAGGCAAACAAATCTTTTTTCAGTACCTGTTAAAAACTTGCATTGGCTTTGCGTGATGTGGGGGGCCTGCTATGATAACCATTTATAGCAGGTTTAACCTATAACGTCAGGATCGCTTATAGTAAGGGGCTACTGAAAAAAAGAAAAAATGACCTCTTTCAGTAGTCTCTAGAATAGAAGGGAGTCTTTTTACCATGCATTGTCCAAATTGTAAGAGCAAAGATATCGGAAAGATCGGTACGAACCAATATTATTGCTGGAACTGTTTTGTAGAGATGAGTTTATTAAAAGGAAGATTGTCGATGCACCAAGTGGAAGAAGATGGTTCATTAAGCTCGTTGGATGATTTGTTTGAAGACGAAGACCTTCAAATTGGTATGTAGTCAAACAAATAATACAAAAGCGAGCATGTCGAAAATAGAAGTAAAGGAGGGTTGTACGAACCTAATCAACTTTAGGTGATGTTCGCTCTCTTTTTTTATGCGTGCAAGTTGTATGGATATAAAATGCTTGCACAAAATATAAGTTGGGGGGTGTATATAATGGAAAACGAGAAGAAGTGGATGTATCGACTTATTTTCACGTTACTTACACTACTGATCATCTATATGTTCGTTCAGCTTGCGCCATTGTTATCTCCTATTGGAGCGATGTTTAGAGCACTTGCGCTACCTGTTGGGATTGCTGCGCTTCTTACTTATTTACTTCACCCTTTAGTAGAACGGCTGCATGATTCTGGATTATCACGACCATTTGCTGTACTAATTATTTTCTTTTTAATTGTTTTTATATTAGGATTCTTTTTAACGATAGGACTTCCGTCATTTATCAAACAGATTCATCATGCATTTGAAACAATACCAGCACAAATTCGTGAGATAGAAAGAGAAACAGAGAGACTCCAAAGATACATTAATACTCTTCCTGCACCGTTACAAGCTCAAACACAGGAGTGGAGAGTACAGCTTGTTCAAATGGGAGAAAGTGCGTTTGATCAGATTGAGAACGCAGCACTTTTTCTTATTAAATCAATGTTTTCTTTTATCGTTATCCCTTTTCTTGTTTTCTTTTTCCTAAAGGATCACGACTTAATTCGAAGGATATCTTGGTATATAACACCTAGAAAATGGCGAGATGCACTAAAGAAATATATTAAAGACGTTGACCACACGTTTGGAAGTTACATCCGTGGACAGTTGTTAGTGTCATTATCTGTATTTATTATTTCTACAATTGGTTTATGGTTGCTCGGGGTTCCTTATCCAATTTTACTAGGTTTGTTCATGGGAGCGATGGATTTAATTCCTTACTTTGGACCTTTTATTGGGGCGGTCCCAGCTGTTATTATTGCATTTTTGCAATCTTGGCAATTGGGGGTTGCGACCATAATCTTAATCTTTGTCATTCAGCAAATTGAAGGAAATATCCTTTCTCCAGTCATTGTTGGGAAGACACTTCATCTTCATCCTGCTTTAATCATCCTTGCTCTCTTAGTTGGGGTCGAAGTAGGTGGCTTTCTCGGGATGTTAGTAGCCGTACCTATTTTAGCGATTGGAAAAGTTACAATGCTGCATATTCGTTTTCATTTTATGAAAGATTGACATTTGAATGTTGGATTTCTATAATAGAAGGGCATCATAAAGTGCTTATAATGACGATGGCAACATTCTAATGTTATAGCCATACAGCAATAAAACGTTGAAGGAACGAGTATGAAGCAGACCACTCTAAAGAGAGGTGTACCTTGGCTGAAAGTACACTGTGTGAAGGGTTTCAGAAGGCTACTCCTGAGTGCAGATAATCTCTGACGTTAAGCCGCGTTAAGGTGTTTAAGTGATAGACAATGATAAATGTCTATAATTAGGGTGGTACCGCGTGATAAACTCTCGTCCCTTTTTGGGATTGGGGTTTTTTTATTTGTTTTAAAACCATTTACATAATAAGGAGAGACCAAAATGAAAAAACTAACATCTGCTCAAGTTAGACAAATGTATTTAGACTTTTTCAAAGAAAAAGGGCATGACATTGAACCTAGTGCATCTTTAGTACCGCATGAAGATCCTTCCTTGCTTTGGATTAATAGTGGTGTAGCAACATTAAAGAAATATTTTGATGGACGAGTCATTCCTGAAAATCCACGAATTACGAATGCGCAAAAATCAATCCGTACAAATGACATTGAAAATGTGGGGAAGACAGCGCGTCATCACACATTTTTTGAAATGCTTGGTAACTTTTCGATTGGTGATTATTTTAAGGAAGAAGCAATTGAGTGGGCGTGGGAGTTTTTAACGAGTGAAAAATGGGTTGGCTTCGATCCAGAGAAATTATCTGTAACGGTTCATCCTGAAGATAATGAAGCTTATGATTATTGGAAAGAAAAAATTGGTATTCCAGAAGAACGTATCATTCGACTAGAGGGAAACTTCTGGGATATTGGCGAAGGACCAAGTGGCCCGAATACGGAAATATTCTACGATCGTGGACCAAGTTATGGAAATGATGATACAGATCCTGAACTTTACCCTGGAGGAGAAAATGAACGTTATTTAGAAGTATGGAACCTTGTTTTCTCTCAATTTAACCACAATCCAGATGGAAGCTATACACCACTTCCAAAGAAAAATATTGATACTGGTATGGGTCTTGAGCGAATGGTTTCTGTTATTCAAGATACACCTACAAACTTTGAGACAGATTTATTTCTCCCGATTATTCAAGCGACAGAAGAAATTTCTGGGCTGAAATACGGGAAAGATAAAGAAACGGATGTCGCATTTAAAGTGATAGCTGATCATGTACGTACGGTAACATTTGCTGTGACGGATGGGGCACTCCCTTCAAATGAAGGTCGTGGCTATGTTCTTAGAAGGTTATTACGCCGTGCGGTTCGTTATGCAAAGCTAATTTCGATCCACAGACCATTTATGTATGAACTTGTACCGGTTGTTGGTGAAATTATGGTAGATTTCTACCCAGAAGTAAAAGAGAAAACAGAGTTTGTTCAAAAAGTAATTAAAAATGAAGAGGAACGTTTTCATGAAACGTTAAATGAAGGGTTGTCAATCCTTGAAAAGGTTCTTAATGATGCTGCTCAGTCAGGGAAGAAAGTCATTGATGGGGCAGATGTGTTCCGTTTATATGATACATACGGTTTCCCGGTTGATTTAACAGAAGAATACGTTCAAGAAAAAGGATTAGAAATTGATCGTGAAGGTTTTGAACGTGAAATGGAAGGTCAACGTGAGCGTGCTCGTTCAGCACGTCAAGAATCTGGTTCTATGCAAGTTCAAGATGAAGTGCTTGGACAAATTACGACCGAAAGCACATTTGTTGGATACGATCAGTTGAAATCTGAGTCGAAAGTGGAAGTGATTGTTTTTGAAAAAGAACTAACGGACAATGTCTCAGCAGGTAATACAGCACAAGTCATTTTAAATAAAACCCCATTTTATGCAGAAAGTGGAGGACAAGTAGCAGATACAGGAACAATCTGTGGTGAAAACCTTCTTGCAGAGGTCACGGCTGTAACAAAAGCACCAAATGGCCAACACCTTCATACGGTTCAAGTAAAGGAGGGGGTGCTTGAAAAAGGAACAAATGTTACTTGTATTGTTGAAGAAACAGAGAGAATTTCCATTGTGAAAAACCATACGGCTACTCACTTATTACACCAAGCTTTAAAAGATGTTCTTGGTGCACATGTCAATCAGGCTGGATCGTTAGTTTCTGAAGACCGCTTGCGCTTTGATTTCTCTCACTTTGGTCAAGTAACACCTGAAGAAATGACAAAAGTAGAGGAAATCGTAAATGAGCAAATATGGAATGCGCTCTCTGTGGACATTTCTCTAAAGAAATTAGATGAAGCCAAAGAAATGGGAGCCATGGCTTTATTCGGTGAAAAATACGGAGAAACGGTCCGTGTTGTAAAAGTAGGAGATTATAGCTTAGAGCTTTGTGGTGGTTGTCATGTTCGCAACACAGCTGAAATTGGGTTGTTTAAGTTAGTTTCAGAATCAGGGATTGGTGCAGGGGTACGCCGTATTGAGGCAGTTACCGGCAAGGGTGCCTATGAGCATATGAATGGACAGATTCAGTTGTTGAAGGATGTTGCAGCGAACTTGAAAGTGAAACGAGTTCAAGATGTACCTGCTAGGGTAGAAGCAACACAGCAACAAATTCGTGATTTACAACGAGAAAATGAATCATTAACAGCAAAATTGGGTAATATGGAAGCTGGGAATCTCGTTAATGAAGCGGTTGAAATTAACGGAGTTACAGTTTTAACAAAGAAAGTCGATGCAGCAGATATGGATGGGTTACGTGGGATTGTTGATACGTTAAAACAAGATTTGTCTTCTGGTATCATTGTCTTAGGTGCAGTATCTGGCGAAAAAGTTAACATTGTAGCTGGCGTAACGAAGGATCTGCTAGATAAAGGATTCCACGCTGGGAAATTAGTAAAAGAAGTGGCGACCCGCTGCGGCGGCGGCGGCGGCGGTCGTCCTGATATGGCGCAAGCAGGTGGGAAAAACCCGGCACAGCTAGAGGCGGCTTTAGCATTTGTAGAAGAATATGTAAATACAATTTCCTAATTGTACTTTAATGGTGTACAATGGAAAAAGACAAGCTACCTTAAAAATCTACGAAGATTTTTGAGGTAGCAATGAATGAAAGAGGTGTTTGTGATGAGCTCTATGGACAAAACGATGCAATTTAATTTTCATGATGACACGGTTGATGTTGATGTCCAAGAGGTGCTCCTTTCTGTATATGAGTCACTAGAGGAGAAAGGCTATAACCCCATTAACCAAATTGTTGGCTATTTACTTTCAGGAGATCCTGCGTATATTCCGCGTCACAAGGATGCGCGGACACTCATTCGTAAGCTAGAACGTGATGAACTAATTGAAGAGTTAGTGAAATCCTATCTATCACAGCACCGTAAGGAGAATGGATGAGAGCACTCGGATTAGATGTTGGAACTAAAACAATAGGAGTCGCTTTAAGTGATGAACTTGGGTGGACTGCACAAGGGTTAACGACTCTTAGACGTGAAGAGAATGAAGAAGACAAGGATTTTCAAGCCATTGCCAACCTTGTTAAAGAACATGGCGTCGACACGATAGTAATAGGATTGCCCAAAAATATGAACGGGTCGATTGGCCCTAGTGGTGAACGAAGTCAATTGTTTGCTGATACATTAAGTAATCATGTTTCGTGCACGATAAAGATGTGGGATGAGCGTTTAACGACTGTTGCTGCAGAAAAAATGCTCATCTCTGCAGATGTGAGTCGTAAAAAAAGAAAGCAAGTTATTGATAAAATGGCTGCAGTCATGATCTTACAAGGGTATCTAGACCATAAAGGTTAGAGCTAACTAATTACAAGAGGTGCAAACAAAATGACAGAACAAGAAAAAGAACGAATTGTAATCCCTGATGAGAATGGGGACGAGCATCTTTTTGATGAGTTATTCAGATTTCATGTTGATGCAACGGAGAAGTCATACATTTTAGTGACGCCTGTTGGAGCGGATGAAGACGATGAAGAAGAAGTGGAAGTTTTTGCTTTCCGCTATGAAGATCGTGAAGGTGAAGAAGATGACATTGCCTTATTCCCTGTAGAAACAGATGAAGAGTGGGAAATGGTTGAAGAGATGTTAAATACATTCCAGCCAGAAGATGAGGAATAAAACTCGATATTTTTTCGAGAAAAAGCAGTACCCAAAACCAGGGTACTGCTTTTTCTCTTTAACTTTCGTCGAAATGTAGTATAATATAACGGTGGAAGGAGGAGAATGATGTCTGATTCACACGAAAAACCACGAAATGAATTGTATGAAGAGCGAGTTTCTCAGGCACGAGTTGTGAGGAAAATCGTCTTTTTTAGTTTAATTGGTTTATTTTTGATAGGTATCATTACATTAATTATTGCTTATTTCTTTGTAACAAATATGCTAGGGCCTGTTGATTCAGATAACCCAGAGGAAATTCAAGTGACTATTCCAATTGGATCAACTGCTAATCAGATTGGTACCATATTAGAGGAAGAGGGACTTGTTAGAAACGGAACAATGTTTCGCTATTATGTTCGGTATAAAAATGAATCAGGGTTCCAAGCTGGAGACTATGCCCTTTCAACTTCAATGACAATGGATGATATTATTGCGGAATTGAAGGAAGGAAGAGTACTACAAGAACCTGAGTTGGTTTTCACAGTACCTGAAGGGAGATGGCTTGAAGATGTAGCTGAGGTCATCGCCCGTGAAACGGATCATAACGAAGAAGAAGTTATGGAAGTTTTAACCGATCAAGAGTATATAGAAGCGCTAATTGATCAATACTCAATGTTAACAGAAGACATTTTAGAAGAGGACATTCGTTATGCACTAGAAGGCTATTTGTTCCCTGCACGTTATGACTTTATGGATGAGAGCCCTTCTATTCAATCAATAGTAGAAGCTATGCTTAGCGGGACACAGAGTGTGCTAGAAGAATTTTCTGCTGAGCTTGAAGAAAGTGAATACAGTGTTCATGAAATTTTAACGCTTGCATCGATTATTGAACGGGAAGCCCAGAAATCAGAGGATCGCTATCTGATTTCTGGAGTGTTGTACAATCGTTTAGATAGAGACATGATGCTTCAAGTAGACCCGACTGTTTCTTATGCACTCGGTGAGCACCTATATATGACGAGCTATGCTGCGTTAGAGGTTGATTCACCTTATAACACGTATCGTTATACAGGAATCCCTATAGGCCCTATTGCTAACCCAGGTAAGGATTCAATTAGAGCTGCTTTGAATCCTGAAGAGACAGATTACTTGTTCTTCTATGCTCGTTTTAATGGAGAAGTCATTTATAACGAGACGTATGAAGACCATAACCGTACTCATCAAAGATACCGTAATGAATGGGTTGAAGGCCAGTCCAAAGAGGCTGAAGAAGAATAGAATGATCATGGATTTTTTCAGGGGGGGGGATGTGTTCAAGTATTCAAGAACACTCCCTTTTTTTATGGTTTAATGACAAGAATGGAGTGCGAAAATGATTAATAAACGAGTAGAGAATTATTTGAAATCAATCATTCCCACACGTGGTGAGCAAGTTGAAGAAATAGAAGAATACGCAAGGATTAATCATGTTCCTATAATGGATTTAGTCGGGATGGAAAGTCTGTTGCAGCAAATGAAACTGCATGAACCTAAGAGGATTCTTGAGATTGGAACAGCGATTGGTTACTCGGCCATTCGAATGGCTCAAGCATTACCTGCTGCTGAAATCATTACGATTGAACGAGATGAAGAACGCTTTAATGAAGCAGAAAAAAATATTGCGTCTCTTGGTCTTGCAAACCGGATTCATCTTAAGTTTGGTGATGCTCTTGATTTAGTTCATACACTTGAATCAGAACCACCTTTTGATGTATTATTTATTGATGCCGCCAAAGGACAATACCAGCGTTTTTTCGATCTTTATGGGAAATATGTGAAAACTGGTGGTGTAATTTATTCAGATAATGTGCTCTTCCGCGGGTTAGTTGCAGAAGAAGACATAGAAAATAAACGTTTGCAAAAGATAGCGACAAAGATAAAAAGCTATAATGAATGGTTGATGAATCACCCACATTATGAGACAAGAATTTTGCCTGTGGGAGATGGATTGGCTGTAAGCATTAAGAACTAAAAGGAGCTGGTGAAATGATGGAGAAGAAACCTGAACTACTCGTCACACCAAAGGACATGGAAGCTGTAAACCGATTGTTTGCAGCTGGTGCAGATGCGATTGTTATTGGAGAGGAACGATACGGTCTTCGTCTAGCAGGGGGATTTTCAAGAAATGCTGTTAAAGAAGCAACAACTATTGCTCATAATCAAGGGAAAAAAGTTTATGTAGCGATGAATGCTCTTTTTCATAATGAAAAAGTAGACGAGTTGGCTGATTATGTTCGATTTTTACATGAAATAGGTGTAGATGGAATTACTTTTGGAGATCCGGCTGTTTTAATGACAGTTAGGGAAGTTGCACCTGATATGAAATTACACTGGAATACTGAACAGACAGCAACCAACTGGTTTACCGCTAATTATTGGGGTCGTAAAGGAGCAAAACGTACTGTTTTAGCTCGAGAGATCAATATGGATGCGATTGTTGAAATAAAAGAAAATGCTGAAGTTGAAATAGAGGTTCAAGTTCATGGAATGACAAGTATGTTTCAATCAAAGAGAACGTTAATTGGAAACTATATGCAGTTCCAAGGGAAAAATTTATCTGTCGAAAAACGTGATAAAGAGCGGAATTTACACTTATTTGATCCCGAACGAAATGCGCGTTATCCAATCTTTGAAGATGAAAATGGAACTCATATTATGAGTCCGAATGATATTTGTATCATTGACGAATTAGAAGAGATGATTGATGCAGAGGTCGATAGCTTTAAAATAGATGGACTGCTAAAGTCTACGGATTATATGGAAACAACAACAGCTCTCTATCGTGAGGCCATTGATTTATGCGCAACAGATCGTGACGAATACGAAGAGCGCAAAGAGGAATATTTAAACAAATTAGAAGAAATTCAACCTGAAAACCGCAAACTTGATACAGGGTTCTTCTTTAAAGAAACGGTATATTAAGAAGGGAGGCTAATTAAGATGGAAACTATTGCAGAACGGACAAAAGAAGGAAAACGCGTTATTACAAAGAAACCGGAACTTTTAGCTCCAGCTGGCAGCTTAGAAAAGCTCAAAGTTGCGGTCCATTATGGTGCAGATGCTGTATTTATTGGCGGACGTGAATTTGGTCTAAGATCAAATGCTGACAACTTCTCTATTGAGGAAATGAAAGAAGGGGTCGAGTTTGCTAATAAATATGGTGCAAAAATTTATGTGACAACAAATATCTTTGCGCATAATGAAAACATGGACGGACTTGAAGAATATTTACAATCTCTTCAAGAGGTAGGAGTTACTGGGATTATTGTTGCTGATCCACTTATTATTGAAACTTGTAAACGAGTGGCACCTAAGGTAGAGGTTCATCTAAGTACACAACAATCTTTAAGTAACTGGCTTGCAGTAAAGTACTGGAAAGAAGAGGGACTTCATCGTGTCGTTCTAGCGCGTGAGGTAGGTCTAGAAGAGATGCTTGAGATGAAGAAAAAAGTAGACATTGAAATTGAAGCGTTTATTCATGGGGCAATGTGTATCTCTTATTCAGGACGCTGTGTTTTGAGTAATCATATGACAGCTCGTGACTCAAATCGTGGCGGTTGCTGTCAATCATGTCGCTGGGAATACGATTTATATGAGACGAATGAAAATGGAGAGAAAGCTTTATTTGAAGAAGGCGATCCTCAATACACAATGAGTCCAAAAGATTTAAATCTCGTTCAAGCGATTCCGAAGTTGATTGAAGCAGGGATTGACAGTCTAAAGGTTGAAGGACGAATGAAATCAATTCACTATGTAGCGACGGTTACAAGTGTATACCGTAAAGTAATTGATGCATATTGTGCAGATCCAGATAACTTCCAAATTGATAAGGCATGGCTAGATGAGCTTGAAAAGTGTGCGAATCGTGACTTTGCTCCACAATTCTTTGAAGGAGAACCAACATTTGAAGAACAAATGTATGGGAAGCACCCAAAACGAACAAAGTATGATTTTGCAGGGCTAGTTCTTGATTATGACGATCAAACATCGATGGTTACATTGCAGCAGCGAAATCACTTTAAGACAGGTAATGAGGTTGAATTTTTTGGACCGGAAATCTCGAATTTTATTCAAAAAGTCGGAACAATTTGGGATGAATACGGTAATGAAATTGATGCTGCAAGACATCCATTACAAATTGTTCGTTTTAAAGTGGATAAGCGTGTGTATCCACAAAACATGATGCGTAAAGAGGTAAGATAATGTCAAAAAAACCTATTGTTATCGGCGTTGCCGGGGGTACAGGGTCTGGTAAAACAACGGTAGCGAAAGAAATCTTTTATCAATTCAATGAACAATCAATTGTATTAATTGAACAAGATGCTTATTATAAAGATCAGAGTCATCTAAGCTTTGAGGAACGTTTGGAAACAAATTATGATCATCCATTAGCATTTGATAATGATCTACTATTAGAGCACTTACAATTACTTTCAGCAGGTAAAGGAATAAAAAAACCTGTCTATGATTATAAAGCACATACTAGGTCTAATGATGTTATCGTCATTGAACCAAAGGATGTTATTATTGTGGAAGGAATTTTAATTCTCGAGGATGAACGTTTGCGTGATATGATGGATATTAAACTGTTTGTCGATGCTGATGCAGATATTCGAATCATTAGACGACTAGTAAGAGATATTGAGGATCGTGGTCGATCAATTGAGTCAGTAATTGATCAATATACATCAGTTGTTAGACCAATGCACCTGCAGTTTATTGAACCAACGAAGCGTTATGCTGATGTGATTGTGCCAGAAGGTGGGCAGAATCGTGTCGCAATTGATCTAATGGTAACTAAAATTCGCACAATTATTGAAGAGAAAGCGATTTTGTAATAGCATAAGAGCAGGTCTATATTTTATGAGACGATTATAAAAACTCGGTCATCCGAGTTTTTAGTCTACATAGGTATTTGAACTATCTATATTGCATGCATTTATTTATTGATCGTAGTAGATGAGGAGTGAAAGACATGGCAGAAGAGAAAAAGCATTATATGACAATGGATGGAAAGAAAAAATTAGAAGACGAGTTAGAATATCTTAAGACGGAGCGACGTAAAGAAGTCGTTGAACGTATAAAAATTGCTCGTAGCTTTGGTGACCTTTCGGAGAACTCAGAGTATGATTCAGCGAAGGAAGAACAAGCATTTGTTGAGGGCCGTATTGCTCAACTTGAAAAAATGATCCGTAATGCCGTTATGATCGAGGAGGAAGAAGGGACAGCAAATGTTGTTTCTCTCGGAAAAACGGTTAAATTCATCGAGCTTCCAGACGGAGATGAGGAAGAGTACACGATTGTTGGTAGTGCGGAGTCAGACCCAGCTGCAGGCAAAATCTCTAATGATTCTCCAATGGCACAAAGTTTATTGGGACGAAGCATTAATGATACCGTTTCCGTAAATACACCTGGTGGAGAAATGGAAATTAAGATTGTTGATATTAGCTAATAAACGTTTATAGGGGCTGTCTCATTGGGGCAGGAACTAGAAGGAAGTAGGGTTCGTTTGTTGCCTTGAAAAGAGGATCCTGATTTTGGAGGATTTTACAAAATATAGCAGGGGTTATTCCATAAGGTCAAAAAAGATCTTTCTTGGAATAACCCCTTTTAATTGTGTGAAACCTTGTATGAACCTGTTCTCGCTCTTTTTAAGAAGATCTTGTATAATAACTTCAGAAAGAAAAAGTTTTAAGGGAGTGGAGATATGCAAGGACATCGTTATGAGCAACGAAAAAAGAAGCGAGTCAATCGTATTTTGAATGTGGCGATAGCAATAGTAACCATTCTTATTATTGTATTTGCAGTCCAAATCTTCTTCAGTTCAACCAAAAGTGAAGAAGTAAATAGTGATAATGATTTGTTAGATGAGATAGAGGAAAGTGAAACAGAATCAATCCCTGATCCTGTTGAAACAAGCGAGGAAGAGTCAGAACCAGAAATTCGTGAGGAAAGTGGTCTGGAAGAAGAGAATGAATGGGATGAAGAAGAACAGGAACTTGAGCCAATTCCAGAAGGTGAATGGCAACCAGTTGGTACATCACAAACTGGCGAGTTTACACCTAATTTTGATGAAGGTAGTACAAATTGGAATGAGATGGTGAAGGCGGTTCAACAAGCTACAGGGTTTAATGATAAAATGACTCTTTGGCGCTTAGAAAATGGAGGGGCCCCAACTAGAGCACGCAGCGTAGTCGCCCCTGAAGGAAATCCGCATGAAAAATATGAAGTTTATATTGAATGGATTGATGGACATGGTTGGATGCCAGTTGAGAAAAACAAACTAAACTAACTTGAGGTAAGAGGCTGTCGTTTTGGCAGCCTCTCCTACAATATACAAAATAGGAAAGGATTTTTTTATGTCAAAAACAATTTTAATAAACGGGACGATTATTACAGTTAATGCAACGAATCAGATATATATAAAGGGAGCTATTGCTTTTGAGAATGGAAAAATTACATATGTAGGAGAAGTTCCGCATAACCTGGCAGAGTATGATGAAGTCATTGATGTTCAAGGTGATTATGTGTTGCCTGGCTTAGTGAATACACATGGTCATGCGTCCATGTCACTCCTTCGCGGATACGCTGATGATCTGCCATTGCAACAATGGCTAGAGGAGAAGATGTGGCCTATTGAAGCTCAGTATACGAAGGAACACGCGAAATGGGGAACGTATCTATCGTTGATCGAAATGCTGCGTACAGGTACTACAACGTTTGTTGATATGTATGACAATATGGATGAGGTTGCATTGGCGGTAGAGGCTTCAGGAGCAAGAGCTAGACTATGTAGAGGGATGATTGGCTTTGGTACAGAAGAGTTGCGCCAGAGTAAATTAAAAGAAGCCTCGAGCTTTGTGAGAAATTGGAACAATCAAGCGAATGGTCGAATTACAACAATGATGTCACCGCACTCACCGTACACGTGTACCCCTCAATTTATCGAACAAATTGTCTCCAAAGCCCATGAGCTAGATGCTCCGATTCATATTCATATGTCTGAAACAAAGGCGGAAGTGGAGCAAAATGAAAAAGAGTATGGGGAACGCCCAGTTAAGCATTTAGAAAAGCTTGGTGTGTTTTCACAAAGAAGTCTTGTCGCTCATGCTGTCCATGTTGAAGATTGGGAAATGGACATCTTAGCGAAGTATGATGTGAAAGTTTCAAATAACATTATTAGTAATTTAAAATTAGCAAGCGGGATTGCACCAGTTCCAGAAATGTTGAACAAAGGTATTACGGTTTCTCTTGGGACAGACAGCTCAGCTTCTAATAACAATCTAGATTTATTTGAAGAATTAAAACAGGTAGCATTATTATTTAAAGGTGTTCATAATGATGCAACGCTCATTCCAGCTGAAAAGGCATTACAAATGGCTACTCTACATGGAGCGGAAGCCATTTGGCTAGAGGATCAAATAGGAAGTCTTGAGGTAGGGAAAGAAGCAGACTTGATTGTGATGAATACAAAACAAGCATTTTACCAACCTGCTCATAATCCGATTTCTCATCTTGTATATTCAGGAAGTGGACGAGATGTGAAAGATGTGTTTGTTCAAGGGAAGCAAGTTGTGAAAAATGGTGAATGCATAACAATAGATGAAGAGAAGGTTATTTTTGAAGTGAACCGTTTGGTCGAACAATTTTAAAGAGAATTGAAAGCCCCCTTCGTCAACACTTGTACGAAGGGGGCTTCAAGTTAGTTAATCTATTTTCCAACTCTCGAGATATACTTTTTGTTCATCCGTTAATGAGTCAATGCCAATACCTAACGCTTCTAGTTTTAATTTAGCGACTTGTTTGTCTAGTTCATAAGGAACAGTAATAATGTGATTACCAATCTCTTTGTACTTTTCATTAACATAAGCTAAAGATACCGCCTGTAAAGCAAAGGTCATATCCATAATCTCAGCAGGGTGACCATCTCCTGCACCTAGGTTGACTAAACGCCCCTCTGCAAGTAAATAGAGTTTACGTCCGTCTTTCATTACATACTCTTCAATGTTTTTACGAACCTCGCGCTTTGAAGTGGATAATGCAGCAAGGTCATGCTTGTTAACCTCTACATCAAAATGCCCCGCATTAGCAAGAATTGCCCCATCTTTCATCACTTCTAAATGCTCGCGACGTATAACATATTGGTTTCCTGTAACGGCAATAAAATAATCGCCAACTTTTGCAGCTTCTACTAACGGCATAACTTCAAAGCCATCCATATAAGCTTCAATCGCTTTAATGCTATCTACTTCAGTAACGATTACCTTGGCACCTAGCCCTTTAGCACGCATAGCAACGCCACGTCCGCACCAGCCATAACCAACGACAACGACTGTTTTTCCTGCTACAACTAAATTTGTTGTACGGTTAATGCTATCCCAAACAGATTGTCCAGTTCCATAACGGTTATCGAAGAGATGTTTACAATATCCATCATTAACGGCGATCATTGGGAAAGGAAGATCACCTGATTTTTCTAATGCTTTATCTCTAATCACTCCAGTCGTTGTCTCTTCACAACCACCACGAATATTCTTAATTAAGTCAGGGCGTTCTGAATGAAGGAGTGTTGTAAAGTCTCCACCATCGTCAATGATTAAATCTGGTTCTACTTCAAGGGCCATAATTAAGTGTTGCTTAAATTCTTCTGGCTCCGGTTTATGCTTAGCAAAAACGGTAATCCCATCTTCAACTAAGGCAGCACAAACATCGTCCTGAGTAGAAAGAGGATTACTTCCCGCAATATACACATCGGCTCCTCCTGCTTTCACTACTTTAGCAAGATAAGCTGTCTTCGCTTCTAAATGAAGACAAATCGCTACTTTTAGCCCTTTGAAAGGCTGCGTAAGTTCAAATTCCTCACGAATGCGATTTAAGACAGGCATATGTTCTTTCACCCAATCAATTTTTAAATGCCCTTCAGGTGCAAGGCTCATTTCTCGTACAATACTTTTCATGTTTCATGTTCCTCCAATATATGTAGTTCAAACTAAAGATAATGATACCGTATTATGTGTAGAGATGAAAGCGTGTAGTGCTTGAAGCCAAAGTCTTAAGGTGAAAATGAAAACATTAAATTGGAATCCTCTTTCTAAATTAACAAACATTGCATCATCTATTCTTTTAAAAAGATGATAGAATGAATGGAGAGTAGGAGGAAGATAAATGGAAGATAAAAAATTAAAGCAACTTGAAGCGAAAGTAAAGGATTACAAACAGTTTGGTTTCATTCTATTGTCTTTAAGTATATTTCTGTTTATCGGGTTAGTGATTCCGACAGAGCATACGGTTATTACGGCACCTAGTTTAATTGTTAGCGGCATTTTTGTTGCGCTAGCACTAGCAGTTGTATTTAATCGTTTAGCAATGAATACCCAAAAGCAGATATATGAAGATAACAATCATTCATAAGATAGAAGAAGTGGACAGAGATTCAGCTGAGTTCACTTCTTTTTTGTTTTACAAAGTAAATCAAACACCAAGATGCCAGGTAGGCTATCTTGGTATGGTTATGTCTAAAAAATGACTTAAAATTCGTGCTGTTAATCCCCAAATTACATAGTCTTGGTAATAGTAGAAGTATTCAGGAATCTCATTATATCGATTGGAATAAGAGCGCTTATTAGGAACTTTATCTATTGGGAAACCTGCACCAGGTTCAAACCACAATTTCATCGAATGAACGTCCGGTTCATGCTCGTACAAATAGGAGAGTGGAACTGTAAAAGTGTGATCGACTTCATCATGGTTGATTTTTAATTCATCAAGGTTTTGTAAGTCACCTATAAAAGGATAAATAACACCACGGAATGGCGTGACAAGTATATCAAGTGGAGCGATAATATTTATATGCTTTTCAGATATGCCTATTTCCTCCGTTAATTCACGAATAGCAGCTGCTTCTGGTGTCGGATCAGTTGTATCAATTCTTCCTCCTGGAAAGCAAATTTCACCAGGCTGTTTCGTTAATTTTTTAGAGCGCACTTCAAACAGGACTGACAATTCATCCTTTACATAAACCAAAGGAACAATAACAGCAGACTGCATTGCCTGTGATCCAAGAATGCCACTTTTTCTATATGAAAGTTGCCTCTTTATTGCAGAAAGTTCATTCATTAAGAAACCTCCTTATAATATTGAAGTAAAAGTAACGTAAGTCAGGTAGGCAGTATCAAATTACGTAGATAATATATATTATACAGCATTAATAGAAGATAGCAGTTTATAGATAGGCTTTGCAAGCTCCTAAAAGTGTGAATAGATTTACCGAAATATGACAATTAAGAAGTTTTCTGTAAGGAAATGTTACATAAATGCTGTAAACAGGTTCAGAGTAAGGTACATTAATTACAGGAAAGGTCATTGACCTAGCTTCCAAAAATGTTCTCTCTACTCTCCCCCATTGCGAGCGGTTCAATTGAATCGCTCAATTTTTTTGATTTGTGTAATTGACATTGATAACATGTATAATTTGGAACTAGACGAATGTTACTTGCAAAAAGAGTTGAAATACATGAAAATAATAGTAGCAAATGGAATTAGGGTAAGGGGAAGGGCAAGATGGACGTTCATTTTAAAGAGAAAGAGATGCTTGGTTTACTAGAGAAATTAGTTAATATAGATAGTGGTTCATATTATAAAACGGGTGTTGATCAAATTGGAAAGATACTTTCGCCTTATTTTACTGAGCTAGGCTTTGATATTCAAAGGGTGAAGCAGAATGAGGTTGGCGACCATTTGATCCTTCGTCATTCAGAAAAGCAGAAGTCCTCTATTTTGATTGTTGCTCATATGGATACAGTGTTTGAAGAAGGGACGGCCAAGGCACGTCCTTTTTCAATAAAAGACGAACGTGCTTATGGTCCTGGTGTCATTGATATGAAGGCAAGTCTTGTGTCCGTTATTTATGCACTACGCTATTTAAAAGACATAGGTTCAGAAGCTTATAAAGATGTTCAAGTAATCTTAAATAGTGATGAAGAAACAGGATCGTTGACATCCAGACCAATTATTGAAAAAGAAGCAATTGGAAAGTCATATGCACTTATTATGGAGCCAGCTAGAAGGGATGGTTCCGTAGTGACGGAACGTCGTGGTAGTGGTCGATTTACGATTGAAGTTCATGGGAAGGCTGCTCATTCAGGAATAGAACCTGAAAAAGGGAGAAGTGCGATTGAAGAGCTTGCTCATAAGATTGTAAAATTACATGAATTAAACGATCACGAACAGGGGATTTCCGTCAATGTTGGGATTATAGAAGGTGGAGATGCAGTTAATACAGTTTCAGCTATGGCCGTTGGACATATTGACGTTAGAGTCGCTACTTTACAACAAGCAGAAGAAATGGAACATAAAATAGAGAAAGTTTGCGCCTCTTCTGATGTTAGTGGGACAGAAATTGAACTAACAGGTGACATGAGAAGACCTCCGATGTTAAAAAATAAGAAAATTGAAGAACTTTTTCAGATCGTCAGAAATGTTGCTGCAGAGTTAGGGATTGACTTAAAAGATACAAAAACTGGTGGAGGTTCAGATGCTTCTTTTACTTCAGCAATGGGGATCCCGACAATTGATGGACTAGGGCCTATAGGTGGGCATGCTCATAGTGAGAAGGAATACTTAGTTATTTCGTCTCTAACAGAAAGAACGTTATTATTAGCTAAGGTAATAAAACGGTTAGTAAGCGAAAAAATTAATTAATTGGACTTAAGAGAGAGAACCTTTTGCATGTATTTGCAAAAGGCTCTCTCTTTTTGATTCCTTTAAAAACAAAAGTAAGATAAATATATAAAATAGACAAAATCACACTTTATTTTTGTTGTACAGACACGACCAAGCCCAGTTTTACATAGTGTTATAGTAACGACATTATGGGGGTGATGAGATGTCAACATTAATTGCAGCGATTTCTTATTTATTTAAGGAAGTTATCGTTTTCGTATCATATGTGAAAAATAACGCCTTCCCACAGCCACTCAAAAAAGATGAAGAACGTAAATACTTAAAGCTTATGCAGGAGGGTGATGAACGAGCACGCGACCTTCTAATTGAACATAACCTACGTTTGGTGGCTCATATCGTCAAGAAATTTGAAAATACAAGGGAAGATACGGAAGATCTCATCTCAATTGGAACGATCGGATTAATTAAGGCTATAGAAAGCTATTCTGATGGAAAAGGGACAAAGCTGGCAACTTATGCTGCACGATGTATTGAAAATGAAATTCTTATGCACTTACGAGCCTTAAAGAAGGTCAAGAAGGATGTTTCCCTGCACGATCCGATTGGAACGGATAAAGAGGGGAATGAGATCACGTTGATTGATGTTCTTCAAGAGGAAGGCGAAGATATTGTTGATGTGATCCAAACGAATATGGAGAAGACGCAGATTTATAAGTTCATCCATGTCTTAGATGAGCGTGAAAAAGAAGTCATTGTGGGACGATTTGGTTTGAATTTAGAAGAAGAGCGCACCCAGCGTGAGATCGCAAAAGAATTGGGGATCTCTAGAAGCTATGTTTCTCGTATTGAAAAACGAGCGTTAATGAAGCTGTTTCATGAGTTTTATAAGCAGAGTCAAGGGAAAGGCTAATTAGAATATTGAAAAGAAGGGCGATCGAGAGAATCAGGTCGTCCTTCTTTTAATTTGTATGAACAGGTTTAAAGTAAAAGAACCATTTTCACCAAGGAATAAATATCAGGCTAACCTTATTTACGAACGAGCAGTAATGTTGAAGTTATCGGAAATCACACATTCTTTTGTGTAGAGGATATGGAGAGGCTAATAAAAGTATCCAGTTGTTGAATGCTTTTATTGTATTATTAAAATATTTATTCATAGAGGTGTTCTAAAATTAATTCAATCTTTTTAAAAATGTTAGAAGGTTTTTGGAATGAACAGGATGAAGAGATACTTTCATTGTCTAAATAATAAACTAAGTGAAATCCTATTCATTAGAAAGCCAGAAAAAGAGCAGCTATAGCGCTGCCAACACCTACAGCTCTTTTCATTTTTATTCTTCTTCTCAAGCAGTAAAATTATCTGTAACTGATTGGGTATGTGTGGAACATTTTATTGAAGTAATTGGTGCGTTCCCTACATGAAGGGACGCATTTTTTGCAACAACAAAAAAGAAATTAATGTTAAATTAAAGGGCAGTAATGTGGAATTAGAAAATCGTCATTATATACTGCGGAGTAGACTAAATACTACGCAGCAAATGTCCTCATTTTAGCCGACTTTGTGAAAGAATGTAACTAACGAGGTTAATTAAAGTATGATCAATACTCTTATTATTATTTTGAAATATCTCGCACATCAAATTTCTTTCTATATTGGGATGGAGAATATCGCTTATGCTCTTTAAACTTCCGAATGAAATAGCTGAAATTTTCAAAACCAACCATAAAGGAAATATCCAAGACTTTTAGATTACTGCTTTTTAATAACTCAGCTGCTTTTTCACATCGATATTCATTTATATAGGTAATAGGTGTTCTGCCAATTACCTCATGAAAATATTTTGAGAAATAGTTTTTATTCATATTTAAAAGAGAGGCTAAGTCTTCAAGTAATATTTTTTTATCGTAATTATCCTGGATATAGGTAATTACTTTTTTTATATTTTCCTGTTTTTCTTTCACATTTGTTTGTAGTTTCAAAAAAAGGTTTCTTTCAAAAAGTGCAAAAATAATTTCGAGTAACGTGATCTTAATATTTAATGCAGAGAGTTCAGATACGGATTTGTTTATTTCAATAATTTTTATTAATTTATCAGCAATATCATTTTTAAATTTTCCTTCAATCTGAACGAAAGAAGGAAAACGTAAAAATCCTTTTGTTATAGGTTTTATTATAGAATTTTGGCTCGTATCGGGATAGTCAAAATTTAATATCTGTGGGTGAAATACGATAGCATGATGGATCGAGGGACCTGTTGAGGAAACTTGGTGCAAGTCCCCAGAATTAATAAAAATAAACTGCCCCTTCGTTACTTGTACTATTTCTGAATTAATGATAACTTCCATCACTCCGTCCTCAACAAAGATAAATTCTAATTCCTCATGCCAATGATAGCCTACATGATAATCTTTTTCTCTAACCTTACTGTAAACGTGAAATGGAAATAATGGAGTACCATGAATTGAGTTTTCTTTTAACGATGACTTTTTCATAATAAATCCCCTAAAGTGAAAATAGTGTTACTTTTTTTATGAAAGTGCAAGAAGTAATAGTTCGTAATCATTATACTGAACTTGTAAGCGCAACACAAAGGGGAGGATTTAAAATGAAAAAAACAAAGCAAAATTGGTGGCATAAAAGTGTTATTTATCAAATATATCCTCGCAGCTTTTATGATAGTAATGGTGACGGAATTGGCGATTTACAGGGGATTATAAGCAAATTAAATTATTTAAAAAAATTAGGGATAGATGTCATTTGGTTAAGTCCAGTTTATAAGTCTCCCAATGTAGATAATGGTTATGATATTAGTGATTACTACTCCATTTTATCGGAATATGGAACAATGGAAGATATGAATAAATTGCTACTTGAAAGCGAAAAAAGAGGCATAAAAATCATTATGGATCTAGTAGTAAACCACACTTCAGATCAGCATCCTTGGTTCATTGAAGCAAAAAAATCGAAAGATAATCCTTATAGAGATTATTATATTTGGCGTGACCCTGTGAATGGTCAGGTGCCAAATGAACTAAAATCTAATTTTGGCGGTTCAGCCTGGGAGTATGATAAAAATACAAACCAGTATTATTTACATTTCTATAGCAAAGAGCAACCTGATTTGAATTGGGAACATGAAGAAATGAAAAAGAGTATCTGGGATATGATGAATTATTGGATTGATAAAGGTATTAGTGGTTTTAGAATGGACGTTATTGATTTAATTGGGAAGGACCCAGATCAACAAATAAAAGAAAACGGTCCCAAACTACATGAATATTTGCAAGAAATGTATAAAGAGACTTTTGGGAAGCATGATTTATTAACTGTCGGAGAAACATGGGGAGCTACAACTGAAAATGCTAAATTATACTCCGACCCTGAACGTGAAGAATTAAATATGGTCTTTCAATTTGAACATTTGCAATTGGATAAGATACCTGGAAAGCAAAGATGGGACTTAAAGAAATTAGAATTAATAGAATTAAAACAAGTGTTAAGTAAATGGCAGTATGCTCTAGATCAAAATGGTTGGAATAGTCTTTTCTGGAATAACCACGACTTACCACGGATTGTATCTAGGTGGGGGAATGATCGTGAGTATCGGGTAGAATCGGCAAAAATGTTAGCAACATTATTACATGGAATGAAGGGCACACCATATGTTTACCAAGGAGAAGAAATTGGTATGACGAATGCTGCTTTTGATTCGATTGATGATTATATAGATATTGAAACTCAAAATATTTACAAAGAACGACTAGCTGCTGGTTTTAGCGAAGAAGAAATAATGAAATCGTTTTATATGAAAGCAAGAGACAATGCTAGAACCCCAATGCAATGGTCTAATGATATAAATGCAGGTTTTTCTACAGGGAAACCATGGATGAAACTCAATCCTAATTACACATTTATTAACGTTGAAAGCGCAATTAATGATTCAGAGTCCATCTTCTATCACTATCAAAAATTAATTAAGATGAGAAAGAATAATAAAACTCTTGTTTATGGTACTTATCAACTCTTAAATCCTGGTGATGAAAATATTTATGCGTATGAACGTATTTTAGGGGAAGAAAAGCTTTTAATTGTTTGTAACTTTTACGAACATGTTCAAGATTTTTCATATACAATTGCGACCAATGAAAATGTAGAAATTCTATTAAGTAATTATAATGACTCTAGTTTAGAAGTGAAGAATCTAACATTAAGACCATATGAAGCGATTATCTATAAAATACAACAAGAAAGGCTTGAGAAAAATGAGTAAAAAAATAGATCAAACAGCTCAACAAATTTTAGAAACGATTGGCGGACCAGAAAATATCATAAGTGCAGCCCATTGTGCCACTCGTCTACGTTTAGTATTGAAGGACGAATCAATAGTAAAAACGGAAGAATTAGGGAATATAGAACTCGTAAAAGGTCAATTTAGCAGCTCTGGACAATATCAAGTTATTATAGGGGCGGGCACTGTCAATGAAGTTTATGCTTCATTGATCAAACTCGCCAATATTACCGAATCAACTAAATCAGAAGTGAAAATAGAAGCGGACAAAAAAATGAATGTCGTTCAAAAGTTAGTTAAACTGCTATCTGACATTTTTGTACCTATTATTCCTGCCCTAGTTGCTGCAGGACTACTTATGGGTATAAATAATGTTTTAACTTCTCAAGGATTGTTTGTAGAAGGGAGGTCACTAATTGACCTTTACCCGCAAATTACAGACCTAGCTGATATGATTAATGTCTTTGCGAATGCAGCTTTTGTTTTTCTCCCTATATTAATTGGTTTTTCTGCGACGAAAATGTTTGGTGGGAATCCTTTTTTAGGAGCAGTTATGGGAATGATCATGGTACATCCCGCTCTTTTAAATGCATATGGATATGGTGATGCGGTACTTAATGATTCTGTCCCTGTTTGGAACATTTTTGGGTTAACAATTGAAAAAGTAGGGTATCAAGGTACTGTTTTCCCTATACTTGCTGCAGCATTTATCTTGGCCTGGACTGAGAAGAACTTGCGTAAAATTATTCCTTCCGTGCTCGATAACTTATTAACACCTTTACTAACTGTTTTCATTACAAGTTTTCTTACTTTCACTATTGTAGGCGGTATCATGAGGTCAGCTGGTGACCTTTTATCAGATGGTTTGGTATGGATTTACGATACACTTGGTTTGTTCGGAGGCGCTATTTTTGGCTTTATTATGGCGCCGCTAACATTAACAGGTATGCATCATAGTCTTCTCCCGATTGATATTCAGTTAATTGCAGCAGGAGGATCTTTCTTACTTGCCCTTGTAGCGTGTAACAACGTTGCTCAGGGAGGAGCAACGTTTGCTGCTATGCTCCTTACAAAAGATAAGAAAATGAAAAGTATTGCAGTGTCCTCAGGTATATCTGCGTTACTAGGAATTACAGAGCCTGCCATGTTTGGTGTAAATCTTAAGATGAAATATCCGTTTTATGCAGCGATGATCGGCTCGGCAATAGGGTGCTCTTATGCTGCGTTAGCTCAAATTACAAACGTAGCACCAGGACCAGCTGGCGTTATTGGATTTGTTACAATTGAAGCTGGTGGTGTTATTAACTTTATTATAGCTGTAACTATTTCTCTTATAGCATCATTCTTACTAACGATAATTATGTCTAAATCTAAAAGATTAAATAAAAGCTTATAAAATTATACGTCTTTTTCAAACCCTGTATAATCAGGCGTATCTTTAGAAAAGAGCGATCAAAAAAGATCGCTTTTTTCTTCAACGAACGGATGCTTATATTGAAGAAGTACAACTACCAAAACAAACTCATTTGCTGCACAGTCGTTCATGTATTTTAAAACCACAGATACACCACCGAGAATTAAAATAAGTATACTTTGTCTATACTGATTCTACGGCTAGAAGTTATTTTCATGGTAGTACAACCATACTGGGCCTAAAATAAAATTTATTTAACTATGTGAACTAATTAAAGTAACGGGAGCTTGAGATTAAAATGGATTCACAAAAAGCATTGGATTAAATCCAATGCTTTTCTAATGTTAAGTTTAAAGTTAACTATGCTTAAATTAGAACTACTATATTTGTCCGTAAATCATGTTCTCTTCTATTGTTTAAAAACAGTTAAAACCCATACCTGTTTTTGGTTATAAATTTCTTCCCAAAACCCCATAATGTAGCTGAATGAGGCTTTTAAAAAGACGCTCCTCTTCTGACATTAGAATAGAAATTCTTATGCACTTACGAGCCTTAAAGAAGGTTAAGAAGGATGTTTCCCTGCACGATCCGATTGGGACCGATAAAGAAGGAAATGAAATCACGTTGATTGATGTTCTTCAAGAGGAAGGCGAAGATATCGTTGATGTCATCCAAACGAATATGGAGAAGACGCAGATTTATAAGTTTATCCATGTCTTAGATGAGCGTGAAAAAGAAGTCATTGTGGGGCGCTTCGGCTTAAACTTGGAGGAAGAACGCACCCAGCGTGAGATCGCGAAAGAGCTTGGTATATCACGTAGTTATGTATCTAGAATTGAAAAAAGAGCGTTAATGAAACTGTTTCATGAGTTTTATAAGCAGAGTCAAGGGAAGGGTTAACTAGAATTATTAATAAGAAGGGTGATCGCGAGAATCAGGTCGTCCTTCTTTTAATTTGTATGAATAGGGTTTAAAGTAAAAGAACCATTTTAACCAAGGAATAAATATCGGGCTAATCTTATTTATAAACGAGTAAGGTTGAAGTTATCGGAAATCACACATTCTTTCGTGAAGAGGATATGGAGATGCCAATAAAAGCATCCAGTTGTTGGATACTTTTATTGTATTATCAAAAATAAATTTCATCTTTAATCATTGAGTTTTCCAAAATAAACTCAATCTTTTAAAGATGTTAGATGTTGTAATTAAAAGTAAGCTATGTTAAATAATATTTTTGATTTTATAACAAAAATTCAGGGAACTCTCGTTAGTCGTGGGTTCCCTTTTTATTTCACTAACACCTCCGCTACTTTAATTGTAACATTTCACAAATTATTATTTAGAGTAAAATCTCTCAAACCTTTTCCTATTCCAACACCTATAAGGGATGAATTTAATTCTTCCCTGTCTTAAAGTTGTTATCTTTATATTATTAGATTAGACAGGGAAATATAAAAAAATTGTAATTGCTAAAGGAGGTTATTAAATGCTGTTTATATTTGAAATCATGAAAATGACGGTCAGAATAAAAAAGTTAACCCTTCTGTTAACAACAGTCCTCTTCTTAATAATTAGCGCCTTCTTCATGCATTGGTTAGAACCAGAGATTTTTGTTACCCCTTTTATTGGGTTTTGGTATGTTATGACAACCGTCACAACAACAGGGTATGGAGACTTTGTGCCAGAAACCACAATCGGGCGTATTTTTGGACTTTTTTATATTTAGTCGGGATCGGTTTAATTGGGATTGTCATTGGAAAAATTGTTGAAGGTTTCGGTATATACCGCAAGTTAAAGGAGGAAGGGAAATTGAGATATAAAGGTAAGAATCATTATATCATCATCGGCTGGACGAATAAGGCAAAGCATACAATGAATGAGATAATGTAAATAGATGATTATGCCAAAATTCTAGTTATTGATTCGTTAGAAAAGGCTAATATCCTTGAAGCAAAAGCTGTTTTAATTTTCACGAGAGATAGGGAGTATAACCCTGTCACAGCAGATGGACAATCATTGTTAATCGTCTCATCTATTGAGAGTTATGCTATAGAAATGAATAAAGAAATTTATACTATTGTAGAGATTCTCAAAGAAAAATACATCTCAAATTTCGAGCATGCAAATGTTGATGAATTTATTATTGCAGATGAAGCATTATCTGACCTTATGGCTAAAGCTGCTGTTGATAAAGGATCAAGTAAACTGATTATGGAACTTCTAAGTAGAAGAAGTGGCGTTGACATACGAAAAATAAAGAAAAAGCAAATGTGGAAGACGTATAATGATGCTTTTGATGATTTAAAAAAGCTTGGAGCAAATTTAATCTCTGATAGAAATGACTTTAACATCCTCGCTAAATTGGAAGAGCGAATTCCTACTGAGGCAGAACTTTATGTCATTTGTAGTAAGGAAGCCTATGTAAAAATCATGGAAGTTCGTTAAAAAAATATGTATTGACATGTTCCATAAAGAGGAGTAAATTCACTAATAGTTAAAATTTATATAAAACCTTTATTCGCTTAATCATTTTGAGCGGGGGAACCATTTTTGGATGGATCATTTCCATCTTGGGGTGAATCTTACTTAGTAAGAGGGGATACTCTTAGTCCCTAATCCGACAGCTAACCTCGTAAGCGTTATAAAAGAGAAGGTTCTTTTGGGACCATTCTTTGTGATGGTCTTTTTTATTTGGAGAAAAAAGGAGAAGTTTGGATTGGCAGATAAAAAGAAACAATTCGCTGTTATTGGGTTAGGACGTTTTGGTGGTAGCATTTGTAAAGAATTATTTAGGATGGGCCATCAAGTGTTAGCGATTGACATCAATGAAGCAAAGGTTACTGAATTTTCCCAATATGCAACACACGCTGTTATAGCAAATTCTGCAGATGAAAAAGCTTTACTTTCCTTAGGGATCAGAAACTTTGAATATGTAGTTGTAGCGATCGGTGATGATATACAAACCAGTATACTAACAACACTTGTGTTAAAAGAATTGAATCTACCGAATGTATGGGTAAAAGCGCAAAATGTTTATCACCATAAAGTTCTAGAAAAGATAGGTGCTGACCGAATTATCCACCCAGAACACGATATGGGCATTCGGATTGCCCAACATCTAACCTCAGAGAAAATTGTAGACTATATTGAATTATCAAATGAGTATAGCATCGTTGAATTATTAGCAACAAGTAAAATTCATAATAAATCGCTTATTGATTTGAATATACGAGCTAAGTATGGGTGTACCATTCTCGCTATTAAACGTGGTGAGGATGTAAATGTTTCACCACTGCCAGATGAGGTCATTATTGAAAAGGACCTTCTCATTGTCATTGGACATAAGAATGACTTAAAACGTTTTGAAGATGAAGGATTGTAGATAAGGAAAAAACATGAAGTAAATAATATACCAAAGAAGGTTTTATATATGGCTAAAATAAAAGAGCATTTAAGTCATCTTTCAGCTGTTCAGATTATTGTTTTGTATTACGTTGTTGCTGTAATTGTTGCAATGGCTTTATTTAGCTTACCAATTGCACGAAATTCTGGAACGCAATGGGGGTTTATAGAAGCTCTCTTCACTGCTGTGAGTGCAGTAAGTGTAACAGGACTAACGGTTGTTTCGACCGCAGAAACCTTTAGTGTGCCAGGTACCTTTATTCTAGCTTTTGTACTACAATTTGGTGGAATTGGAATTATGACATTAGGAACATTTGTCTGGATGCTCTTTCGTCGAAAGATTGGATTACGAGAAAGACAATTGATCATGACCGATCAAAACCGCGGAGAAATGGCAGGATTGGTTATGGTCATGAAACAGATTTTGTTCATGATTCTAGCGATTGAGGCTATCGGGGCACTCATTCTTAGTATCCACTTTCTACAATATTTCCCTACTTGGCAAGAAGCATTTATTCAAGGTTTCTTTGCATCCGTAAGTGCAACAACCAATGCTGGCTTTGACATTACAGGAAGCTCCTTAGAGCCCTTTGCCCATGATTATTTTGTACAATTTGTAAATATAATTTTATTAGTGCTAGGTGCCATTGGCTTCCCTGTTCTAATTGAATTAAAAGAATTCCTGACGGCAAAAGAAAGACCATTTACTAAGCGCTTTTCGCTTTATACAAAGTTAACAACAACAACGTTTGGGTTACTGATTCTGGTTGGGTTTCTTGGAATCCTTTTATTAGAAAGGAATCATTTCTTCCTTGATAAATCATGGCATGAGACGTTTTTTTATGCTCTATTTCAATCTGTAACTACTAGAAATGGTGGATTAGCAACAATGGACATAGCAGAATTTTATATTCCTACACAGTTATTTTTGAGCGCCCTAATGTTTATTGGGGCATCGCCGAGTAGTGTAGGAGGGGGAATTCGAACCACTACTTTCGCTATCGTCATTTTGACTATTTATACCTTTGCTCGCGGAAAAAGTTCTATTAAACTATTTGGAAGAGAAATTGATCAAGAGGATATGTTAAAGTCCTTTATAGTTATTAGTGTAGCGATTATGCTTACTGCGTCAGCTGTCATATTTCTTGCCTATATTGAGCCATTTCCTTTAACCGCAATTATCTTCGAGGTTTGCTCGGCATTTGGAACTACAGGATTATCGATGGGAATTACTCCTGATCTAAGTACAGCTGGTAAATTAACGATCATCTTTCTAATGTTTGTCGGCCGAATTGGAGTATTTGCATTCTTATTTATCATTAGAGGAAAACTTACAGATGAGCATTATCATTATCCAAAAGAGAGAGTGATCATTGGGTAAGCAGTACCTAATGTATCTAATAGCCTTTAACTAAACTTAAAACAAATAAACCTTTATAGGGTCAATAAAAGATCTAATCTAAAGCCTGTAACATAGATTACATAGTAATCATAGTTACAGGTTTTTTTATTTACGCTTACTCTTAAATTAATGCCCCCTTTAGCACAATAAGCGTTTGGTAAAGTGCGGTTAAAGGTTTTCTTTCCTAACCAATTCAGTATTTTTATTATCTCTTTCGGCTTTCCAACCAAGCGGTAAATCCCATAAAGAAAAAAGAGAATTATCTATATCTATTATTTCTTCAAGAGTAACTATTCTGGCATTATCTGCATAAAGTCCAACTGACCTATCAAATTGCCACATTCCATCATCCTCATCTTGTGTTACATAAAGCACTGGCTTTTTCCCATCTAATATTTCTTTTAGTGTAATAACCATTGTGTTAGGGTAATCATTAAATTTATTCATAGTTACCTCTCCATTGAATTCAAATGCAATACTACCTTGTCGAACGGGCAGCATTCTGTAATAAAAGCTAAGTATGAATTATTACACTTAAACTATCGGGTGCGTTTCTGTGCAACATAAAAGGAAATTAATGTTAAAATCATAACAATGGTTATTCAAGTAACGGGGCAGAATACTTTAAGAAGGATTTTCCTTTTATTACCCATATTATAATTTGATTGTGTTATCGTTAAATGAAGTTGTAGAAAAGATGAAGGAGGTTTATGACATTTTATTCGGAACTTTATTGCCATTATTGTCAATTGTATTATCATTTGTCTATCCGTTGCTACTTGTAATTGGTTGTATTGTATGCTGGAAACGTTCTTTTAAAGTAGGCATTATCTTTTTCTTACTTATGATTTCTAATGAAATTTTCTTATTTTATGGAGTAAACTATTTAATTCAATTTCCATCAATAGTAACTTCTGTTTCTAAAATATTATTGTCTACTGCATTTTTAATTTTAATTGTAGGGCTATATCGTCGTAAGAAATTGGACTAAAGTGTGCATTCCTTCTACAAGGAGTGCTTATTTTTTCTTATTGAAGTAAAGGAGCAGGTTAATTTATTAAAGAACTTAGGATAATAACTCAAAGTCTTTAATAAATATGTTGAAATTTAGGTTGTTATGGAGGTGTTTAAATGGGAACTGCGATTTATCAGGTAATAGCTATTTTAATTCCTATTTCTATAATTCTTTTAGTTGCATGGTTTATTCGTTCATCCATAAGGAAGAGTAAACAGTTAAAGAGAATGGAACAAAAGTTAAACGAAATTGAAAATACTAAGGATAATTAGTATTGTTTTAACGGAAGCGTTCCTGCAATAGCAGCAGGAACGCTGTTTAACTAACGTGGCAGAAGAGGTTAAGAACAGACAAAAATATTGGAGGTGAAACCGTGAGGAATAATATAAATCTATGTATATTAATGGTTATTTTTATTTTGCTATTATTAGGATGTTCTCAAAAGGAAATAAAATATTATTCAAACCCATATGTCGTTAATTTTCAAGAAGTAATTGATGGTGCTGAAATAGGTGATTATCAGCTATCAACTGTAGATGGTGACATAATTATAAATGACAAAAATAATAAATTTGAGGTTTCATTACCTGAAAAGCATAGTACAATTCAAAGTTTGCATTTTTCATATGATAAACGATTTTTAGCTTATGATGTTATGGTGGAAAATGGAATGAAAATTTTTGTTATTAACTTAGAAACAGGTGAAAAGATTAATTTGTCCGAAACTATTGGTTATCAATACGATTATGATGGCTACCAATCACCTTTTGGGATTGCATGGGCACCTAACAAAAATTTACTTGCATTTATTGGTGGATATAATGATTCAGCCAGAATAGATTTATATCATTTTGAAATGGAAAAGGGTAAGCAAGCACCTGGAGGCTCATTTATATTTAAGAAAGTTTATGGGGTTAAATGGGATAGCTCAGGTGAATCAATTTATTATCTTGTTGATTCTTTTGAAGAGGAAAATATGTACCAACTTTATCAGACGGAATTAGAATCAGATAGCTACTTAATAGGTGGAGCAGTAAATGTTATTACTGAAATAAACCAGGAAGGTTTTAAAAATTGGCTAAATAAAGAGCAATGAGTAAACAACTTTATTCAGCTAACGGAGGCGTTCCTGTAATAACAGAGACGCATTTTTCATAAACAGCCAAAAGGAAATTATTGTTAAAATCCATACAACAGTTATTCAAGTAAACGAGCAGGTTGTTCAAGAAGAAGTGTAATTGTTTTAAGCTGTCCTAATTGCAATGTGTGAGGAGATTGATTATGTTCGTACTTTATTTGCTATTAGCAAGAGCTATTGATATTTTCATAACGGGTTCAGTTTTGGGAGGGAAAAAGTGAATTTACAAGCTAAATAACAGCCCAATTAGCATTCCTTTCTCAACCAAATTAACAGTGAAATCAGCATACAAAAAGCACAGATATAAATTTAATATCTGTGCTTTTACTCATATTCTCGTTCCTTACTCAACCAACGCCCTGTTTGTTGAACATGTAACGGAACAGAATTAATCCAGTTTACTAATTGGTATTTCAAAGTAAACAATTGACAAAATAATCAATACTAAAGCAGATAACCACGCCCAAAGAGGGTTAGTATGGTGAAGACGTATAACAGGAAGAGAGACGTACCAAAATAAGACTGTCCACCAAACGTTCCATCCATTGTGATAAGTTAGTATCGACGCTTTAACAAGAAGGGTTTCTATTACCGATAAGAAAACAACCCAGAATGTAATGTAGAAAAAAAGTTGAATAATTCGTGATTTATACTTATAAAACGTAAGAAAAAGTAAGCAAATAGAAGGTAAGATAAAAAAAGCTAAACGTAATTCTTGTATCGTACGATTTGGAAAGAGAAATGAGCTGTGAAACTTCCATAGTGGATAATTATGTGTAAGAAGAAAAACAATTAGACTTACAAAGCTTAAAAAAAGGATAGTTGGGTAGTATTTCTTCCAATTTCTCCAATCACCAAAGAGCCACGCTACTATTGGCAATAATATAGAAAGGGTCAATGGCATGTATGGACTAATGGTGGTTAACATTAATATGTCTCCCTAGTAAAATTTTTGGTTTATGAGTAGTAACTTCTGAGTCGTTTTAATTTTGTAACAAAACCCCTATTTAAGTTAAATTTATTTTCTGCACATTACGAAGATATTATTCTTATTCAACTATCCTGTTCTTATATGTAGTATAATTTTTGACCGTATTTAACGTAAATAACGATATAAAATCAGCCTATTATCTAACTTTTTTTACTTATTATATTGAGTAAATAATTATAGTTTTCAACGTAAACAACGATAGGACTTTACTTGGAGAGGTGGGTATGATAGGCTCGTTTGCCTGATGAAACTTTAGCTTCGCCCTTTCAAGACAAATCGTACCCATAGAGGCTCCAAGTCAAGTCCTTAAACGCTTATCTGTGGTAAAATGTAAACATAGATAAAAGTGCTTTCTATCAATATTTTTAGGACTGATACTATATATAACTGCCCGCTAGTTGAATAAACCTCGTTAGCATTTTAACATAAAATCCCAAAAAACCTTTAGTGAGACATACGTTAAATAACATCCAAAATAACAGGCATTTTAACATATTTTTAACCAGCGGCTAATAGCGAATAGTCACTCGTTAATTAACATGTTAATAGCTATGCTAGCAACCAAACCTATCATACCCACCGCTCCAAATAAAGTCCTATCCTTTTGTACGTTGAATACTGTAAAAAATTACTGTATATAATGTGTCCACGAAGTTAGAAAACAGCCATTTTTAGTATCTATAAAAACTTTGAATACGGTGGGAAAGCATACTGTAGATAAGTGTGCGAATGCTGAACAAGGGTATTCCCTTTTCCTTGTTGAATTAAAGGAGCAGTAGAGCTTAAAAAGCAGGAAATAGATACAAAAAATGTAAATGTAAGGTTGAAAGGGGGATAACAATGAAATACATAAAATTGCTATCATCAATCATTGTAATATTATTATTCGTTATAGGTTGCTCTATCGGAGATTTATCAGAGGAAGAAGCTACTACTATTGCTCTTGATTTTGCAAAAAACAATGCAGTTGAAAACAATTTAAACATTTCTACAAATGAATTAAAGGTTATTCAAACTGAAAGAGTAGATAAAATGAATAACTGGGTTATTTATATCAACTATCCAGATACTCGAGGTTCTGATGATGTAAAACTTTCACCAGCTGGATGGGTTTCTGTTTCCGATAATAAAAAGGTTTTAGGGTACGATTTTGCTTTGTGGGGTGGAGGACATAAACAAGATTAGTTCAACTAACGGAGGCTATAACAAAAATTTTTAATGATGAACTTGGTTATCTATTTAACCAGGTTCTTTTTTATATGTGTGTAAAGTACACTTTACAGTAAAGTTTCCTTTACGTTAATATGGTATATAGAAAGGATTGTATATATATGAAAAATCGTATGAAACAAATAAGGCAGGATAATGGAATTTCTCAGGAACGAATGGCAGAAATGTTAGGTGTGTCTCGACAGACAATTATTTCAATTGAAAAAGGGCGTTACAACCCTTCATTACCTCTCGCTATTCAAATTGCTCGTTGTTTTAACACGATTGTAGAAAAAGTTTTTCTTTTAGAAGATGAAGAAGCAGAGTAGTTTAACCAGGTTATATTTACCTTAATAGGAGGGTGTTTTCATGCAAATGAGTAGTAAAGCAGGAAGAAGGTTTTTCTTAATATTTGGCTTTCTATTCTTATTTTATAGTCTGTTAATAGGTTTTGCGAGTATATCAACAGGGGCTTTCTTTGTAGGACATGAACTTGTTTTCTTAGGTACAACAGTTATGGCTTTTTGCCTATCATATCTATACCCGCAATTTAAGGAAAATGATGAACGTTCAAAAAAAATCAGAGAAAGAGGCATGTTTTTTAGTTATTTTTTTATTTTGGGTTATATGGTTATTCTTATGCCACTTTTACAATTTGAAATCATTGACTTAAATGGATATCAGACAGTTAGTTTATTAGCAACATTAACAATAATAACCGTATTCACTTCATTTGTTGTATTGTCAAGACGTTACTAACGAATTGTTCACTGTTGTGCTAACGGGGGCAATCCTTGAGTAAGCAGGGATTGCTCTTTTTCTTATGAAGTAAAGGGCAGAATAGCTTAGGAAAATATTTTTTGAGGACTTTTTTTGAAAAGGAGTTATGTTATAATTTGGAAATGGTAATTAACTTATTAAAATGAGGTATTAAGATGGCAGAAAATAAACTTGTTAGGGGAACAATGTTGCTAACATCCGCTTCATTTTTATCTAGGATATTAGGTCTTATTTATGTTGTTCCTTTTACTGCAATTGTAGGACAAGCTGGTAACGCGCTCTATGGATTTGGATTTATTCCTTACACGGTGTTATTAAGTTTAGCGACATTAGGTGTTCCATTAGCAGTATCCAAATTTGTTTCAAAATATCAGGCATTAGGTGATTACGAAACTGGATTTCGACTTTTAAGGTCTGGACTTATTTTTATGTTGATAAATGGAATTGTTGCTTTTGTAATCTTATTTATTTCAGCTCCAATTGTTTCGAATTGGATAATAAGTGACCCAACTGAACTTCAAGGAAACACAATGGATGACGTTATATTTACCATTCGAATGGTAAGTGTAGCCTTGATTATTGTTCCGATTATGTCTATTGTTAGGGGTTACTTTCAAGGACATCAATCAATGGGACCCACTGCGGTCTCACAAGTGGTTGAGCAAATTGTAAGAATTTCTTTTATCCTTTCAGCTACATTTGTCATTTTACATTATATGGATGGGCAATTAGGGTTAGCAGTTGGATTTGCTACTCTTGGTGCGTTTGTTGGTGCATTAGGTGGTATGACCGTACTCATATATTATTGGTTTAAGCGACGTTCTGGCATTTTAAACCAAATCAAAGCTAGTAAAGTTAAACATTCTATTTCTACAATTGATATGTACAAAGAACTAATTAGTTATGCCATTCCGATTTCATTTGTGGGTTTAGCCATCCCACTTTTTCAACTAATAGACTTGTTTACTGTCAACAATGCATTAATAAATAGTGGATTAATGAAAAAGGGAGAAACAATCACTTTCTTTGCCATATTTACGCAAACTGCACATAAGATTATCTTAATTCCTATGGCTCTAGGTACGGCGTTTTCCATTACTTTAATACCAACAATCACAAAATCTTTTACTAAAAATGATTATGTCAATCTCCAAAATCAAATTACGAAAACATTTCAGGTCATTTTATTTTTGACGTTACCTGCTGCTTTTGGGATGTCAACTTTATCTTATTTTATATTTGGAACCTTTTATGGATTAGAAAATATTGAAATGGGTGGAATGGTTTTAAGGTATTATGCTCCCGTTACTTTACTATTCTCTATATTTGCTGTATCGAGTGCAATCTTACAAGGACTAAACAAGCAAAAGTATGCTGTGATTGCACTGATTTGTGGACTACTGATTAAACTCTCATTAAATTACATGCTGTTATACAATCTAAGACCACTTGGAGGAATTTTGGCTACATATCTTGGTTTCGGTGTGGCTATATCAATTACATGTTTAACTATTAGAAGATACGCAAATTATTCTTTTCGCTTATTAAAAAGACATGTCACTTTAATTTTATTTTTTACAGCGGTAATGAGCTTAACTATATATTTATCAAGTCAAAGTTTGCAATTAGTTATCCCTGCTGAAACTTGGATAAATACATTTATAGTATTACTAATAGGACTACTTATAGGAACTGGTATTTATCTTTTGTTAGGCTATCGGTATGGGTTAGTAAGTGATGTTCTTGGAAGTCGTTTAAGAGTTTTTAATAGAAAAAATAATAATGAGGCTAGTAAAGGATAAGGCTTTATAGCGCATTGCGAAGAGTTGTACTTCAACTACCATGAAAATAAACTTCTGTAACTTAGGAAAAACGGCAATACTGAATAAGACGCAGCTCATTCATTTTTTAAAAAAGGGGAGAGCGCCTGTTTCGTTGATATTATTTGAAGCTAAATGGACTGGATCAAGAGGCTTCTGATTCTGACAATGATACGGTGTAACCTAAACTTTCAAGTCTACGCAGCGAATGTCGAACAATTGATTGCTCTCTTTGCTTATCGAAGTAATCTTCGCCTAAGTCTACATACATTTCTTTACGGGTTAAGAGATAATAAGAGATACGTAACATGGCGTGGGCGACGACAATTCCTGCTCGTTTCCTACCTTTGCGCGATGCTGTACGCCTATACAGTGCGCCAAGGTAGTTTTTGGATCCTCTTACTGAATGAGCTGCTTCTGTTAATGCCGATCTCAGATACTTGTTCCCTTTTTTGGTTTTAGGAGACTTCCTTTTGCCAGCACTTTTTTTCTGTCCAGGTACGAGACCTGCCCATGAACACATGTGAGCTGCGCTTGGAAACTGCTTACTCACATCGGTTCCAACCTCAGATAAAATTTGTTCAGCCATTCGAGTAGCGATCCCAGGAATAGAATCTAATCGATCGATATCCTCTTGATAGGAGCTGACCCTTTTCGCTACTTCTTGATCAAGCATCTCAATTTCCTCACTTAAAAAATCAATATGCTTTATAATTGTTTTTAACATTAATCGTTGATGTGGACTTATATAACCTCGAAGAGCCAGTTCAAGATCAGTCTTTTTTCGTTTTAATGTACGTTGAGCCAAATTTGCTAGTTTTTCAGGATCATCTTCACCTTCAGCTATGGCACGAAGCATATTTTTTGAGGATACTCCCATAATATCTGACACGACAGAACCTAGCTTGATGTTAGCTCCTTCTAACACTTTTTGGATCCGATTATGTTGTCTCGCACGTTCCTCAATGATGCTCCGACGATAACGAACAAGTTCCCGTAATTCTCGTTGGTTTCGATCAGGTATAAAACTAGCTTTCAACAATCCATGACGAAGCAGCTTCGCGATCCATTCGGCATCATTTACATCAGATTTACGACCTGGAACAGCTTTGATGTGTTGGGCATTGACTACTAGAAACACAATGTCTTCACTCTCAAGTAAATTCACAATGGGCTTCCAATACACACTCGTACTTTCCATGGCAACGTGTGTACAACCATGTTCCTTAACCCAGTCGAGTAGTTTCAATAAAAACACTGTTTTCGTTGAAAATGATTGAATCTCCTTTCCTTTTGGAGTGATAATACATGCAGTGATAGAGTCCTTATGAACATCCATACCACATGCCCGTTCAATGATTACATCCATTGAAACCATCCTTTCTACGACTTAAAATAATGGAGGCTGGTGCAACAACCAGAATAGGATTAATCTACCATGAGTGCTTCCGCAAGGGAGCAACAGTCAGTGGTGCACCGTGGTCGAAGGAGTCAGACTAACGGATGGGCTCTACTAGCGCCATAGTGTATCGACCTTCCTCTCCCAGCCGTAGAATCAGTATTGACGGTTTTTAACCATTTTCATTCTCTGTGGTGCAGCGCCGATTTTGCGCTGCATGGATGGCTAACGGGAGCAATAGCTAAACAAGGTGAGGCAGCTCCTGTTGCGTTATAGAAGCTGGAAAACGGAAGAAGGAGTTACTTTTTTTTACCACATTGATATAGATGTTACGATTAATATTAATAAGTTAGGAGGGTGAAATGTTGAAAAATATACTTTATATCTATTTAATTTTTATATGTTTGTTAATGATAGGGTGTTCATCGGATAATGTTTCAGAGGAGCAAGAAGAGGTCATTGAACGGATTTCCTCTTATGAAAACCAGGAAGTAAATATAGAGGATTTAGTAACTTACTCTGATGGAGAAAGAACTGTATTTGTACTAAAATCTTCCAATAACATTCATGCTTATGTCTCAGTGAACGGAACGGTATTTTCGGGTTCTATTTTCAAATTGGAGGAAATAGAAGAAGAAGAGGTTATTTGGTCATACAGAATGGAACCAGAAGATGAGTTATATTATTTAAATGGAATATTTCCAAAAGAAAGGGAATATCCACTAACTGTTAATGAAGAACTGTTACATGCTGGGTACCTCCCATTTGAAAATTTTATTTATTTCATTCAATTTTATGATGATGACATAAAACCAGTAATTATCGAAGACATCTAAGTTTGTGAAGGGTTGTACTTAAACAAACGTGGTAGAAGAAGAAAACAATAAGAAAAGAAGAACAAATGAATGCTGAAATAATTGTTTTTTTGAAAGGGTGGTGTCTTATGTCTAAAAAAATATTAGGATTATTATTTTTAACGGTCTTTCTTACAGCTTGTGGAAGTGAAGCTAAGGAAGAAAAATTTTATTTCTTCGCAACATCCGAAAATTGGGATGCGGAAATGGAAGCAACACAATATCCTCCTCCTGAAGATAATATAGATATTCAAATAGAGTTTGTCTATACAGGAGAGGAACAGGAGGTTGAACAAGAAATCAGCTATGAACATACTATTGAATGGAAAGGTGATGGTCCTTCCATTGTCTCAAATAGTGAATTTTTACCTACTGAAGAAAACCCATATCAGATGCAATTAGCAGATACAGGGCTTTTAGGAGGTTATGAAGTTGGTTTTAAATGGATTACGCACATTCATTGGTTAGAAGATGGAAATGAAATGACCGAAGAACTAATATTTGAAGAGATGTAAGGCGTTATGCAGCTAACGGGGTGCGTTGATTTAACATGGTCAGCGCTTCTTGTTGTGCTAACGAGGTAAATAACTGGTTAAGAATAACAAACATCGCTTGGACATACCTTTTATTGAGGAGGTATGTCCTTTGAAGCTGTTAGTTGTTGATTTGAAATCAAAGTGGTGGCTTATTGTTTTAACTTTGTTCTATATTTCTTTGGTGTTATTCGTTAGCTTTGTAGGAGTCAGTTCGTTTTATCCAGGGAGACTTGATGGGAGTTATACTGGAGTGTCACATAATTTTGTCCCTTTTGCTACCATTGGCACTTACCTATTTAATATTCATAGCTATAACTTTGATGTTTGGTTTTATAATACTTTCGGTGTGTTGTTACTATTTATCCCAATAGGAGTTTTAATTCCACTCCTTTTACCTAAATTAAAGAACGCTTTGACAATAGTATTAATATTGATGTTTAGCCTTACTATTGAGTCAGTGCAATACGTTACGCAATTAGGTGTGTTTGACGTAGATGATATTATGTTAAATTCATTAGGTGGATGTATAGGTATTTTGGTTTTTAGTTATTTAAAAAGAAAGAGGTTATTGAACGAACGGGGGCGATAGCTTTATAAAGGTTATCGCCTTTCTCTTGTTGAAGTAACGGGCAGAATACTTTAAGAAGAGATAATGAAGTATTGCTCTATTCTTTGAATTTATGGGGGAGACAATTGATTATATCAGATGAAATTTACGGTAAATTTGAAGTAGATAGTATATTAGAGAAATTAATTTTAAGTGAGCCAATTCAAAGGTTAAAGGGAATTCATCAAGGTGGAGCAAGTTACTTAGTTAATGGAAAGTGGAATGTAACTCGTTTTGACCACTCAATAGGTGTCATGTTGTTAATAAAAAAACTTGGTGGAACAGTCGAAGAGCAGATTGCAGGGTTATTGCATGATGTTTCCCACACAGCATTTTCTCATGTAATTGATTTCGTATTTGAAAATAAGGAAGAAGACTATCATGAAAAAATATATAGTTCAGTTGTTGAAAACTCTGAAATCCCAACAATTTTAGCCAAGTATGATTACAATTATGAGGATATTTTGTTTGATGATACTAAGTGGACATTGTTGGAACAGCCAGCACCAGAATTATGTGCAGATAGAGTAGATTATACTCTTCGTGATATGTATGTGTATGGAAATATCTCGTTAGACGAAGTAAATTGTTTTTTGCAGAACTTAACCGTTGTCGAAGGGAAAATGTATCTTCAAAACATTGAAATAGCTGAATGGTTTGTCAAAACATATTACAAAGAAGTAATTGACTTCTTTATGGACCCTTTAAATATCTATGGCTATGATATATTGGCTAAGACTTTGAAACTGTCATTAGAAAAAAACATATTAAATCCGAATGATTTTCTTGGTAAAGATGATGAATTGATAATCAAAATAAAATCATCAGAAGATAAGGAATTACTGGGTTTATTAAGAAAACTCAATCTCAATGTGCAAGTGATAGAGGATAGAGAGAATTACCATCTACATCGAAAAAACAAACTTCGCATGATTGACCCTTCTGTTTTAAAAGATGGAGAATTAAAACCAGTGTCAGAACTACCAAAAAAAGTAAGGGTTATGAGTGAAATAGCGTATGAGAAAGCCACAAGAGGGATGTATGTAAGAATACTCTCTAACTAAGTACGTTGTTAAACGAAGGGGTGCGTTAGTTGAAGAAGCCGATATATCAAAACGCGATTTCCATAAATTAGGAAGTCTCTTTTTTGATACTAAATATCAACATTACCCTTTAACAGCGCCTTTAACAAAAAGGCAATTTAATTTTAAATGTACTCCCTATGCCTAATTGGCTTTCAACTTGAATAGTTCCGCCATGTTCTTCTATAATCTTGAAACTGATCATTAAACCTAAACCTGTACCGCTCTCCTTTGTAGTAAAGAAAGGTTCTCCAAGACGTTTTAAGTTTTCTTCAGAAATACCAGAACCTTCGTCAATAAAACGAATACAGAGTTCATTATGTTCTTTCTTGCATTCGATTTTAATAACTCCTCCATTAGACATGGATTCCATAGCATTTTTTATAAAGTTTATAAATACTTGTTTTAATTGATTTTCATTACAGTTAATCAGTAATTCTTCTAAATCAAATTCAGTAACCAATTGTATATTGTTATAGGTTGCTTGTGTTTCAAAAAGCGGAAGAATTTGCTTTAATAGAACATGAACATCTTGTTTATTGTATTGTGTTAAATGTGGCTTGGATAGTATCAGGAACTCATTGAGAATGGATTCTATCCTATCCAACTCTGACTCCATGACATTCTTGTACTCTTCTTTCATTTCTCCATTTTTCATTAGCTGAAGAAATCCCTTTAATGAGGTTAAAGGATTCTTGATTTCATGTGCAATTCCTGCAGCAAATTCCCCTACTGTATTTAATCTCTCTGTTCTCCTAAGAGCTTCTTCGTTTCTTTTATGTTTAGTGATATCTAATATATAACCATAGAAATGAGTAATTGCCCCATTCTCATCTCTAACTATTGTTGTATAATCATAGATCCAGACGATTTCTCCATTACTTTTTACAATTCCGTACTCTTGCTCGAACATATTGCGTTCACTTAAACTGTAGTTCGAAACCTCATTTGAAACCCGGAGTAAATCGTCTTCAGAAATGATATCCGCATACTTTATACGACTTAACAAAAAATCTTCTTTTTTATATCCTAAATTTTCTTCTACATTTGATGAGACATATTCAACCGGCCAATCCTTGGCATTTTTCCACTTAAATACCACTACTGGTCCTTGTAGAAAAATCTGATGTTCATCAAGAGAAACAAATTTTTTTTTTGCATAGACAGTTACTCCCATATGAATTGATTATTCATTATATTATACCTGATATATAACACTTAAAAATGTCGTTCTGCAAGCAAAAAGACTCTTTTTTTTTCGGTTCTAGTGCAAAACTGAGTGAATTTCATAATTTGAAACCCTTATCTCTCAATGGTTTCAAGACATAAAAAACAAAGCCCTAGTCAAAAAACTAGAGCTGATGCGGAAATTAATAAACGGTCGTTTATGGTACCCTTGAGAGAGGTTGAAGTGTTGATATATAGGCATATTCTCAACCACATGCAGGAATCTAGGAATCTTAATAATCCTGTTTTTCTTAACAGGTTTATCTCGCATTCATGGTGAATACGCAATTTACTTCCAAAGAGATTTCTTTCTATTTGCTAGATTTGACTTCTTCTTCTTCCTGGCTTTTCAAAATAGTTTCCATATAGTTCTTACCCCATTCATACATCGATTCGAGAATAGGCATTAGACTTTCTCCTTTTTCTGTTAGTGAGTACTCTACTTTAGGTGGTACAACGGGATAAACTTCACGGTGAATAATAAGATCGTCTTCCAGTTCACGTAATTGGTTAACAAGCATTCTTTGAGTAATACCAGGTATAAGAGATTTCAATTCATTAAAGCGTTTTGTACCTTCTTTTCCTAGATGCCATAAAATTAGCATCTTCCATTTCCCCCCAATTACAGAAAGGGTTAACTCTTTTTCACAGTTAAACTCTTTTATACAAATACGTCCCATGCATTTCCCCTCCATGTCGGTTATAGGTAACGGTATACTTTTTGATACTATATGAACATAAAGTGCGTACTTACAAGTAAATATTATACGCGTTATACTGATGTCTGTAAAGATATTGAAAAAGTGATAAAGAACTTAGGAGGGGATCTAATGAGTAAATTAGCTATTTCTCGCAGTAATTATCTAGAGGAGAATTCTTTTGATGTTTCAAATATGCTGGAACTGGATTCTATGACCTTTGTTTTATTTGGAGCAACAGGGGACTTGGCTAAGAGGAAAATCTTCTCTGCTTTATATAATTTATTTCTTGATGGAAAGATGCCTAACTCATTTTCAATTATTGGTTTAGGAAGAAGGGAATGGTCTGACTATACATTTCAAATCCATGTTGAACAGTCAATTAAAACATTCTCTAGGCGTTCGATCGATAATTCTTTAAAAATGGAAAAGTTTCTTGATGCATTTCGGTATTGTTCCCTGGATGTAACGGAGTATGAAGGATATAAAAAATTACTTGAAACTATTGAAAGACGTGAAGAGCAATTAGGGCTCCCTGAAAACCGCATTTTTTACTTATCCGTTGCACCGGAGTTTGTGGATGTTATTACGTCAAATATTAAGGAAAGCGGGTTAAGCTCTAAAAAGGGGTGGAAGCGTCTCATTATAGAAAAACCATTCGGACATGATTTGAAATCAGCTTTAGAGTTGAATGAAAAATTAAGTCGGACATTTGAAGAGGAGGAGATTTATCGCATTGATCATTATCTTGGCAAGCCGATGGTCCAGAATCTTGAGGGATTAAAATTCTCTAATCCTGTACTTAAAGCGTTTATGAATAATCAGTACATTGCCAATGTACAAATCACAGCCAGTGAGACGGTTGGGGTTGAAGAGCGATCTGATTATTATGATCAGGCCGGAGCTATCCGAGATATGTTTCAAAATCATTTACTGCAGTTGCTTATGATGACAGCCATGCATCTTCCCAACAAACTCAGCGCTAGAGAGGTCGGTGATGAGAAGAGGAAAATCATGGAATTTCTTCGGCCTTTGGGGAACAAAGGTGTCATTACAGATGTTATCCGGGGGCAATACGTTTCGGGAGAAATAGATGGCAGACCGGTTGTTGGTTATAAAGAAGAGTCTGGAATTGAGAATTCTTCAACTAATGATACGTTTATTGCAGCACGTTTATGGATTGATGATGCTTTATGGAGCGGAGTCCCATTCTATATTCGTACGGGAAAAAGAATGAAGGAAAAGTTAACGCGTGTTGTGATTGAATTCAAAAATCCATTAAAAGATCTGAATATGCTCCATCAAGATGTAATGATGCCGAATCTTTTGGTCATCCAAATTAGTCCGCACGAAGGCGTTTCACTACAATTAAATATGAAAAACCCATTAACGAATCAAATTGAGCCTGTCAATATAGAATTTTCAGCTAGTCCAAAAAATGTTCCAGAAGCGTATGAACTCTTGTTGTTCGATGCTTTGCGCGGAGATTCAACATTCTTTACCCATTGGAAGGAAGTTGAATTATCGTGGAAATGGGTACAACCAATTCTTGAATCATTTGAAGAAAATAGCCTTCCCCTTCATCCGTATCGTTCGGGTTCAATGGGTCCAGATGCTTCCTACGAATTATTGCAAGAGGATGGTTTTAATTGGTGGGATTTATAAATACTCGGAAAGGCTGAATGTTCACACGAAAAATTTGTCTTTTTATTAAATGACTTATAGGAGGGAACATCATGAAGGTCGGGTTAATCGGGTTAGGAAAAATGGGATTGAACCTAGGTAAGAATTTAATGGATCGTAAGCATGAAGTAGCCGTTTTTGATATAAACCAACGGGCTGTAGAAGAAATGGAAAAATACGGAGCTAAAGGTACTTCTAGTTTGTTAGAGCTTGTTCAATCATTAGAGCAGCCAAGAGTTCTTTGGTTAATGGTTCCCCATACAGTTGTTGATTCAGTGATTAATGAACTTACACCTTTTTTAAATAGCGGGGACATCGTCATTGAAGCTGGTAATTCCCATTATAAGGAATCCATTAACCGGTACAATCGGTTAAAACAATATGGTGTTAGCTTTATGGATGTTGGAACGTCCGGCGGGATGGAAGGTGCTCGTAACGGTGCTTGTTACATGGTTGGCGGCGATCCTGAATCCTGGAATGTTGTAGAAACTATTTTCCGTGACACAGCAATAGAAAACGGATATTTATATGCAGGAAAAGCAGGGAGCGGTCATTTTTTAAAAATGGTCCATAATGGAATTGAATATGGGATGATGGCTGCTATTGGTGAAGGGTTTGAGGTATTAGAGAAAAGCGAATTTGATTATGACTACGAAAAAGTAGCAAGAGTATGGAACAATGGATCAGTGATTCGTTCGTGGCTTATGGATTTAACAGAGCGAGCCTTTTCTAAAGACGCAAAATTAGAAGACATAAAAGGGATTATGCATTCTTCGGGGGAAGGGAAATGGACGGTTGAAACAGCTCTTGACCTACAAACAGCCACACCTGTAATAGCCTTGTCTCTATTGATGCGTTATCGTTCCTTAGAAAACGATACCTTTACAGGTAAAGTGGTAGCAGCTTTACGCAACGAATTTGGAGGGCATGCTTTAGAAAAAAGTGAGAACGCAATAAGATCTTAAGATAAGCAATTATTTGAAAATTATGTATATGGGTAGTGATAAACATTCATATGAAGAGGAGAAGGTTTCATGGCGATTTCTTTTGATTACTCTAATGCATTAGCGTTTATGAAAAAGAGTGAAATTCATTATCTAAATAATTAGTATTATAACTTCGGATTTTATTGATGGGTATTTTGTGTATTTAGATTAGATACCTTCTGAGTAAAAAGGTTGAAATACTTATAGGATTATATCCGGCAGGGGTTAAGAGTGCTTTTTATCGATGGTCGTGTTTATTGTAATAACGAAAATAAAAGAGACCATAGAGGGTCATTTATACCTTATAAGGACCTGAAGTGTCTTGATTCTCTGTATCCAGTACTTTCGTTGTTTAAAAATAAGGCATATAAAGGTGTTAAGAAAGGAGAAGGCTATGAAACTAAGAGTCTCAGCGATTCAATATCAGCTACGCACGATACAATCCTTTGACGAATTTGCCAAACAAGTAGAACATTATATGAAAACAACTAAAGAATTTGGAGCGGATTTTGTCATGTTCCCGGAATTTTTCACTACTCAGCTAATGTCTATTGGCAATCAGCAAGGCAATTCTTTGACAATTCAAGATTTGCCTGATTTTACGGAACAGTATCGGTCTTTATTTATAAATTTCGCGAAGCAAACAAAGATGCATATAATTGGAGGAACTCATGTCATTCGTAAAGGTGACCGATTATACAATGTTGCTCATTTGTTCTATCCGGATGGAAGAGTCGCAGAACAGGCAAAGCTTCATATCACTCCGACGGAAGTGAAGGAATGGAACATGACCCCTGGTGAAAGCCTAGAAGTGTTCAAAACTGACAAAGGAACAATTGCCATGTTGACCTGCTATGACATCGAATTTCCGGAAATTGTCCGAATGGCGAAAGCGAAGGGGGCTGATATTATTTTCTGTCCTTCATGTACCGATGACCGTCATGGATTTCATCGTGTTCGCTACACTAGCCATGCGAGAGCCGTTGAAAATCAAGTGTATGTCGTTACTACCGGTACAGTTGGTTCCCTTCCTACCGTTGACTTTATGCGAGGTAATTTTGGACAAGCAGCAGTGATTACGCCAAACGATGTTCCATTCCCTCCCCGAGGTATTCTAGTAGAAGGTGAAATCAATCAAGATATGATTGTAACGGCTGATTTGGATTTAGAGCTGTTATATCAGGTTCGTGAAAGTGGTTCTGTCACCACATGGCGTGATCGTCGTACCGATCTTTATCCAGATTGGGAACCCAAAAAAGAACTCATCGCACAAGTGTAAGTAAGTAAGGAGGAGTCGTCGTGTATCGAAAAGAGTTTTTTGTCTTCGACGAGGATCATCCTACGCTGGCGGTGATCCGTAATTATAAAGAAGAGGATTTTTCTGGTTTAATTCGCATTCAACAGGAAAGTTTCCCTCCGCCATTCCCATCTGAATTATGGTGGAATACGGAGCAATTACACAACCATGTTACCTTGTTTCCCGAGGGCGCGTTATGCATTGAGGTAAATGGTGAGATTGCGGGTTCAATGACCGGGTTGCTTGTTGACTTTGACCCAAATTATCCGGAGCATACATGGGAAGAGATTACGGATAATGGCTATATTAGCAATCATAATCCTAATGGAAAGACTCTTTATGTCGTCGATATTAGCGTGCGGCCTTCCTATCGAAAATTAAGATTAGGAAAATGGCTAATGCTAGCAATGTATGATGTTGTCGTTCACAAGGGGCTGGACCGGTTGTTAGGCGGAGGCAGAATGCCGGGGTATCATAAAAAAGCAAAGGAGATGACGCCGGTACAATACCTTGAGGCAGTCGTAAAAGGGGAACTAAAAGATCCTGTCATCACCTTTTTACTTCGCTGCGGCCGTACTCCTATTAAAATAGTAGAAAACTATTTGGAGGATACAGAGTCTTCCAATTATGGAGCGCTCATGGAATGGAAAAACCCTTTCTATACATGAATATTGAAACAAGGAGAAGGATGAAAATGGAATATCGAAGAATTGAGAGTATACGAGATCCTTTATTCAAACAAATGCATCAATTAATGCAAGACATATTTCCTCCAGAAGAAGTATTGGAATTCGACCTTTGGAAAGAACCTCTCGAAGATCCAGGAATCCGTGTCTTTGTTGCTGATCTTGAAGGGGAGGTAGTAGGGGCGACGGAGTATCGCTATTATGAGGATTTTAATGTTGCGATGACAGACTTTACAATCATTGGCCGCGACGGGCTCGGCATTGGTCCGTTTTTAGCACAAAAGAGGTTCGAGGACTTAAATGCCTTAGCCGTAGCGAGTGGAAAGCAGCTTTTCGGGATGTTCGCCGAAATTTATGATCCTTATCGGGTAGAATATCATGAATTTGGTGCAGTGATATCTATGGATCCATATGTTCGCCGGGAGGTACTGTCCCATCTTGGTTATAAGCGTCTTAATTTTCCTTATGTCCATCCATCCTGGCACAATGATGGAGAGGCCGTAACAGGACTTGATCTTTGTTTTCTTCCAATGGAATCCAGCAGCACGGAAGTGAAAACAGAACTAATTGTGAAATTTTTGAACCGTTATTATTCGGTCTTGTCAAATAAGCCAAAGTCTTGGCATGAAATGATTGAGAACTTGGAAGCAGAAGAAGCGGTAACATTATTGCCAATTTAGTAGATAAATTCATATAACATTTTTATATAATTCCAACTTGATACTTCAACCCTTTTCTATATCCAAAGAGGTCATCTTTATATGGATAATGAGACTGTAACATTCATCAGTTACGATCATATTGAGTATATGGTTTGTTTAAGGAAACAAAGGGCTTGATTGATTAATATATTAACATGTTCATAACATAAAAAATTAAATAAGGGGATGAATAAAATGGTAGAACGTATGGTAGGTAAACAAGCACCGCGCTTTGAAATGGATGCAGTTATGCCCAATAAGGAATTTAAGAAAGTAAGTTTAGAAGAAAATATGAAGAACGGTAAATGGACCGTACTATTCTTTTATCCGATGGATTTTACTTTTGTTTGTCCAACTGAAATTACCGCAATGTCTGAACGTTATGATGAGTTTCAAGATTTAGATGCAGAGGTCATCGGAGTTTCTACAGATACCATACATACGCATCTTGCATGGATTAATACTGATCGTCTAGATAATGGTCTAGGAGAGTTGCATTATCCTTTAGCTGCTGATACCAACCATGTTGTCTCCCGGGAATACGGCGTACTTATTGAAGACGAAGGGATTGCCCTTAGGGGATTGTTCATTATTAACCCTGAAGGTGAGTTAATGTACCAAGTTGTATTCCACAATAATATTGGGCGTGATATGAATGAAACACTTCGAGTACTTCAGGCGCTTCAGACAGGGGGATTATGTCCAGCTAACTGGAAACCAGGCCAAAAAACATTGTAAATAATAATGGGGTTTACTTATTTTATAGCTATATAGAATCAAAAATCTGAATGTTTAGACTCCTTAGCATGACGAATGAGGAGTCTAAGTGAAAAAATGAAAGAATGGCTCATAAAGGGGGAAATGTCAATGTCGAATGTAGTAGCAGTTAATAAAGCTAATTTTGAAGAAATTACAAATTCTAATGAGGTAGCGGTCATTAAATTTGGCGCGCCATGGTGTGGTCCTTGTAAAATGATTGCCCCAGTATTGGATCGTTTATCTCTTACTATAGAGAATGTGACATTTGGAGATGTCAATATTGATGAAAACAGTGAATTAGCAGAAAAATTTAATATTATGAGTGTTCCTACTACTTTAATTTTTAAAAATGGTTCAGTGGCTAAACAGAGTTTAGGGTTTTCTCCAGAGGAGAAATTAAAGAACTTAATTTCTCAATATCTTTAAGGAGTATTAACAGATCCTTTTACTTGGAAAGAAGAGGTGTTGTATATGAGCCATAGCATTTACGATGTCATTATTATTGGTGCAGGTCCTGGTGGTATGACAGCTGCTGTTTATACCTCAAGGGCCAATCTTAAAACGTTAATTTTAGATCGTGGAGTGCCAGGTGGACAACTTCAAAATACGGAAGAGATAGAGAATTTTCCTAGCTATTCACATATATCCGGACCAGATTTAGCACAAAAAATGTTTGAGCACTCTTTACGCTTTGGTGCCAAGTATGAACAAGCCAATGTAGAAGACATTGTAAATGAGGGCAATATGAAAGTAGTATATGCAGGGAATAAAACGTATCAGACTAAATCTGTCATTATTGCTACAGGTACTAAATATAAAAAGTTGGGCGTTCCTGGAGAAGAAGAATTTTCAGGTCGAGGTGTATCATGGTGTGCCGTTTGCGATGGAGCCTTTTTTAGGGGAAAAGAACTAGTTGTTATAGGTGGGGGAGATTCTGCCGTAGAAGAATCGGTTTTTTTAACTAAGTTTGCTAAGAAAGTAACCGTCCTTCATCGCCGGGACCAATTCAGAGCTCAGCCTATTTTAGTGGAGCGGATGCTTAATAATGATAAAATTGATGTGATCTATGATACTGTTGTCAATGAGATTATAGGAGAGGATAAAGTAACTCATGTCCTTATTGAAAATATAAAAACAGGTGAAAAGAAGAGTTTTCCAGTTGATGGTGTGTTTGAGTATATAGGGATGAACCCTGTTTCAGATTTCGTGAAAAATCTAAATATTACGGATGAAGAAGGGTGGATCATAACGGATAATCGAATGAAAACGAATATTCTTGGAATTTTTGCGATAGGAGATATTAGACAAAATGCAGTCCGGCAGGTAGTAGCTGCTACTGGGGATGGATGTATCGCAGCACTAGAAGTTCAACATTACCTAGAAAATCAATTAATACTAGAGGCTTTTTAAATATATGTATTTGAGAGAGTTCCAGTTGAATTCTTATTTTATTTCTGATTACTGATGTGTAGTAAAAAACAATTAAAGTTTCAATCTGTATAATTTCATAATAGCGGATGATGGTTGTGGGAGAGTGCAATGCGACAAGCCACCGAAGGAGCAAGTTCCAAAAAGACCCTTGGAAACAAATCTCTCAGGTAGAATGAACCACAACGGGACGCACCTCTGGAGAGCGCGTATACAGTAGTACGCCACCAAAGGGGAAGACTCTTTGAATTAAGAATGGAGTTAAACTCTCAGGTAAAAGGACAGAGAAGGGTAGAGAACGTTATGCTACCTTTCTGTGTCTTTTTTTCTATGTAAAAAAGTAGTGAAGCATAATGTTTTAAACAGTTTTCATAGAAAAGTAAGTCAGTAGCAAGAAAGAGAATTCTTCAAGTTATAGTTGGTACAGCCAAGGGAACATAAGCAAGATTTCGAGGAGGAATAAAAATGAGTTTACGACAAAAAGATTCAATTGTTTTTGAAGCAATTGAGAAAGAGAAGAATCGCCAACATCAAACACTAGAGTTGATCGCATCAGAAAACTTTGTAAGCGAAGATGTATTAGAAGCAATGGGAAGTGTGTTGACGAACAAGTATGCAGAAGGGTATCCAGGAAGGCGCTATTATGGGGGATGCGAATTTGTCGATGTAGCAGAACAAGTTGCTATTGAACGTTTGACCAAGCTGTTCGATGCTAACTATGCAAACGTACAGCCACACTCAGGTGCACAAGCAAATACAGCTGTTTTTTATGCGTTACTTCAGCCAGGCGATAAAGTAATGGGGATGAACCTATCGCACGGTGGACATCTAACACATGGCAGTCCGGTAAGCATGTCAGGAAAATGGTTTGATGTTGTGTCTTACGGGGTGAGAGAAGATAATCATTTGATTGACTATGATGAACTAGAAGTAGTGGCACAAAAAGAAAAACCAAAACTAATCATTGCAGGTACAAGTGCCTATACAAGAAAGATTGATTTTGCTCGTTTTAGAGAAATTGCTGATAAAGTTGGCGCGAAATTGATGGTAGATATGGCCCATATTGCGGGGCTTGTAGCAGCCGGACTTCATTTATCACCAATCCCTTATGCGGATGTTGTGACAAGTACGACTCATAAAACATTAAGAGGTCCCCGTGGCGGTATTATCCTAACCAATGATGAAGAAATCATTAAAGCCACCAATAAAGCTGTATTCCCAGGTATTCAAGGTGGGCCACTTATGCATATTATCGCTGCAAAAGCAGTTTCCTTTAAGGAAGCACTGCAGCCAAGCTTTAAGGAATATGCACAGCAAGTCATCGAAAACGCAGTAATACTTGGCGAAGAATTAAAGAAAGAAGGTGCAGCTCTAATTTCAGGTGGCACAGACAATCATATTGTACTGTTGGATGTACGCCCATGGGACTTAACAGGAAAAGAAGCCGAGAAGTTGCTTGAAGAGGCTAGTATAACGGTTAATAAAAACACGATTCCGTATGATCCTCAAAGTCCGTTTGTTACAAGTGGGATCCGTATGGGGACAGCGGCGTTAACAACACGTGGGATGAAAAAGGAAGAGATGGTGCAAATCGCTAAAGTAATTGCATCTGTTCTGAAAAGCAAAGGCGATACGGAAGTTCTTAAACAAGCAAAAGAAACAACAAAAGCTATTTGTGATATGTATCCACTATTTCAAACATCAATTACTGTGTAAGAAAGGAGCATTATCATGAAGTTTCAAAGTTGTTTTGATATTATTGGCCCGATTATGGTAGGACCATCAAGTTCTCATACAGCAGGTGTCGTATCCATCGGCAGGTTTATTTACGAGCTATTGGGAGGATGTCCAGAAGAGGCTGAAATTATTTTCTATGATTCCTTTGCAGAAACATATCAAGGACATGGAACTGATAAAGCCCTTATTGGTGGATTGCTAGGTATGGATACAGATGATTCTCGGATTAGATATGCAGTCGAGATGATCAAACAATATGGACTATGTTACGAATTCTATCTTGAAGACAGTTGTTTAGAATATGACCACCCAAATACAACGGTCGTTACGGCAAAGCGTGGGGAATGTATGGTAAAAGTAGGTGGTGTATCGCTTGGTGGCGGTTTATCTAAAATTTTTATGATTGACGAAGAGATGATAGATATTCGCCTAAGCGCTGGCGATGACTTTGCCGCACTTGCCAATCAGTATCAGCTAAGAAGGAAATTACTTATGGGGGTAATATAATGGAAATTCAGTCCATGGAAGAGCTGATTGAAGCTTGCAAGAGTGAGCAAAGAACCATTGGTGAAGTGATGCTGATGATGGAAGCGAAAAAGTCGGGAAAAGATGAAGAAACCATTATTAGTATGATGGAAGAACGATTGATCAAAATGAAAGAAGCCGTTGATACCGGGATAAAAGATGCCTCGACTGCGCCAAGTGGTATTTCCGGCGGTGATGCTGTGAAAATGTACGACTATATAAATCAAGGTAAAACACTGTCTGGAAATTATATTAGCGATGCAATGACTTTCTCTCTGGCAACCTCTGAAAGCAATGCACGAATGGGCGTTATTGTGGCTACTCCAACAGCTGGGGCAGCCGGTATTTTGCCCGGTGTATTATTTTCATTGCATAAAAATGAGGGGGCTTCTTATAAAGACTTAGTCATGGGCTTGTTTACGGCTAGTATGCTTGGTTATGTGATTGCGAATCGTTCCTTTATTTCAGGTGCAGCCGGCGGGTGTCAAGCAGAAGTAGGATCTGCAACGGCTATGGCAGCAGGAACAATTGTAGAGCTAAAAGGAGGTACACCAAAGCAAGCCGTGAATGCGACAGCCATTGCTATGAAGTCACTCTTAGGTCTAGTTTGCGATCCGGTCGCAGGACTTGTTGAAGTGCCTTGCATTAAGCGAAATGTCATAGGAACATCCATTGCCTTTTCAGCTGCTGATTTAGCCCTTGCTGGTATTGAAAGCCGCATTCCATGTGATGAAGTCATTGAAGCGATGTATAAGGTCGGAAAAGAAATGCCGCGGACACTACGGGAAACCGCACTTGGAGGTCTTGCGATGACCGAAACAGGTAAAAAGGTAAAAGAACAGTTATTTCATAAGAAGCCGCAATCGGAGGTGTATCCATGAGTACAGAAACAGGATTAAAGAAAACGCCGCTTTTTGAAACATATAAAAAATATGGTGCAAAGGTTATTGATTTTGGGGGGTGGGAACTTCCGGTACAGTTTTCTAGCATTTTAGAAGAACATGAGGCTGTCCGAAAGGAAGCAGGACTCTTTGACGTCTCTCATATGGGAGAGGTGTTGGTTACAGGGAAAGATGCAGAAAGCTATATTAACTACCTTGTAACAAACGATGTAACAAAGCTTCGTATCAATCAAGCTCAGTATACAACTATGTGTTATCCAGACGGTGGTACGGTAGATGACTTACTTGTTTACAAATTAGCAAATGAAAAATATCTACTCGTAATTAACGCAGCAAATATTGAAAAAGATTATGAGTGGATGGATCAGCATGTAAAAGGAGATGTAACGATTCAAAATATTTCAGGTGACATGGCCCAGCTCGCCCTTCAAGGTCCAAAGGCAGAAGGTATTTTACAAAGCTTAACAGAAACAGACTTAGCAGAAATTGGCTTTTTCCAATTTGCTCAATTCGTCAATCTGGATGGGGTTACAGACGTTCTCGTATCCCGTACAGGGTACACAGGGGAAGATGGATTTGAACTTTATTTAGCGGCAGATCAGGCGGAAGCCCTTTGGGAGAAGCTTCTAGAAGCAGGGAAGGAAAATGGATTAAAACCATGTGGACTTGGTGCACGTGACACGCTTCGTTTTGAAGCAAGGCTTGCGTTATATGGACAAGAGCTCACAAACGATATCAGTCCGCTTGAAGCAGGAATCGGTTTTGCCGTCAAAACGAACAAAGAAAGTCATTTTATCGGCAAAGACATCCTTACAGCTCAAAAAGAAGAAGGATTAAAACGAAAATTAGTAGGGATTGAAGTGACAGGCAGGGGAATTCCTCGTCACGGGTACAAGGTATTTTCAGCGGGTGAAGAGGAAATTGGCTTTATTACATCCGGAACCCGTTCCCTGTTTTTGAAGAAAAGCTTAGGTCTTGCGCTTGTATCGGCAGAGCATGCTGAAGTGGGAACGCAGCTAAAGGTTGAAGTGCGCAAAAAAATGATTGATGCCATTGTTGTAAAAACACCGTTCTATAAAAGGGGTTCATGAAATTTTTAGTAGATTATAGCGAGCATTGTTTGAAGATACGTACTTGTCAGTCTCTTCTTTACAAAGACGGCAAATCGACAAGCACGTTACAGGTAATGAATTTTCGAAATTATAAAAATATTAAAACCCAAAGTGAAAGGAAGAAAAAACAATGACAAGTGCAATAGCAAACTTATTATATAGCGAGGAACATGAGTGGGTACTACAATTAGACGGAAATCGAGTACGAATTGGAATTTCTGATTATGCACAAAAGCAGTTAGGGGATATTGTTTTTGTTGAGAGTCCAGCAGTTAGTGATGAAGTAAAAGTGGATGAACCAATGGGAACAATCGAATCCGTTAAAGCAGTTTCTGAACTTTACGCTCCAGTATCAGGTACAGTTGTTCGTGTAAACGAGGAGTTAAACGATACTCCTGAGGCAATCAATGAAAATCCGTATGAAGCAGGTTGGTTAGTAGAAGTGGAAATATCCAATCCAGAAGAGTTAGTATCGCTTCTAAATGAAGGTGAGTACCAAGCATTTATCAATGAAGGAGAGGAATAAGATGACAAACACTTATAGATATCTTCCTGATACGAAACAAGATCAAGAAGAAATGCTCGCTTTTTTGAACATTTCTTCTATAGATGAGTTATTTGAAGACATACCATCTGAACTTCGTTTAGATGGTGAGCTAAACATTCCAAAAGCCGTTCCTGAACCGCTTCTTTTGAAAAAAATGCACCAGCTTGCTTCGCGAAATAAAAATGCTAACAACTACCTGACTTTTCTTGGTGCGGGTACATATGATCATTACATTCCAAGTGTGGTCAATCATATGATTTCACGCTCTGAATTTTACACGGCTTATACACCCTATCAACCGGAAATCAGCCAAGGTGAGTTACAAGCCATTTTTGAGTTCCAAACCATGGTTTGTGAGCTGACAGGAATGGATGTAGCCAATTCTTCGATGTACGATGGCTTTACATCACTTGCCGAAGCTGCTTCACTTGCTGTTGCCTCAACAAAATGTTCAAGAGTACTTGTATCAAAGGCCGTTCATCCTGAATCCCGCGCCATTTTAAATACGGTAGCAGGTGGACAAGGATATACAGTGGAAGAAGTGAATCTTGTTGATGATGTTACAGACTTAGAAAAACTACAAGAACAAATGGAAGAGGATACTGCGGCTGTTATTGTTCAATACCCAAATTTCTTTGGTTCTATTGAAGATTTAGCAGAGGTGAAGAAAATTGCAGAGGCAAAAGGAGCGCTTTTCATCGTCAGTGCCAACCCGCTGGCACTAGCGCTTTTGCAGGCACCAGGTAAACTTGGGGCCGATATTGTCACCGGTGATATGCAGTCTCTAGGAATACCAATGGCCTTTGGGGGTCCGCACTGTGGTTATTTTGCGGTTCAAAAAAAATTTATGCGTAAAGTACCGGGACGCATTGTGGGACAAACGACAGATGACCAAGGAAAACGTGGATTTGTGCTAACCCTGCAAGCACGTGAGCAACATATTCGCCGTGATAACGCATCATCCAATATTTGTTCCAATCAGGCATTAAACGCTCTTGCATCTGCCATCTGCATGACAGCACTTGGAAAGCAAGGAATTCGACATATGGCACAGCTAAATGTTGAGAAAGCCGATTACATGGCAAGATGTCTTCAAAAGAAGAACTTTATTGTTAAGAATCAAGCACCATTCTTTAATGAATTTGTGGTCGAGCTTCCTTGTTCGGTCAAGGAGGTCAACGCAAAATTGCTTGAGGCAGGAATCATCGGAGGATTTGACTTAGGAAGTGATTACGGCTTTGACAATCAAATGCTCATTGCGGTGACTGAACAGCGAACAAAAGAAGAGATTGACCAATTTGTACAGATATTGGAGGCGGTTGTAAATGGTTGAATACAATGAGCTAATCTTTGAAATCAGTCGTCCAGGGCGTGTCGGTTCAAGCCTTCCGGAAAGTGACGTAGAAGGCATTGATTTACATGATAAGTTTTTGAAGCATTTGATTCGTGATTTGCCTGCGGAACTCCCGGAAGTATCAGAGCTTCAGCTTGTGCGCCATTACACAGCACTTTCTAATAAAAACCACGGGATTGATAATGGTTTCTACCCGCTTGGTTCTTGTACGATGAAATACAACCCGAAAATTAACGAAGATGTGGCACGCTTCGAAGGCTTTAGCCGCATCCATCCATATCAGCCAGCTGAAACGGTACAGGGTGCACTAGAGCTTTTATATGAATTGCAGGAAGAATTGGCTGAAATCACAGGCATGGATGCGGTGACGTTACAGCCTTCTGCAGGGGCTCAAGGAGAATGGACCGGTTTAATGATGGTAAAGGCCTATCTTGAACAGAAAAGAGAAAAAAGAACGAAGGTATTGGTTCCGGACTCAGCGCACGGTACAAATCCTGCGAGTGCCACCGTTGCTGGTTTTAAAACGGTCACCATCCCATCCAATGAAAATGGTTTGGTGGACTTAGAAGAATTAAAGAAGCATGTTGACGATGATACAGCTGCATTGATGCTAACAAACCCTAATACACTTGGGTTGTTTGAAAAAGAAATTGTAGAAATCGCTAAAGTTGTTCATGAAGCAGGCGGATTACTTTACTATGACGGCGCGAATGCTAATGCGATTTTAGGGAAAACAACACCAGGGAAAATGGGCTTTGACATCGTACATTTAAATCTTCATAAGACGTTTACAACGCCTCATGGCGGAGGAGGTCCCGGAGCTGGTCCTGTCGGTGTGAAAAAGAAACTTATTCCGTACTTACCAGTACCGCGTATTGAAAAAGACGGTGAGAAATTTGTGTTGAACTCTAGTCACCCGCTCTCTATCGGCCGTGTAAAGGGGTATTATGGGAACTTTGGTATTTTGGTTCGTGCGTACACCTATATTCGCACGATGGGTCCTGAAGGATTGCGTCAAGTATCTGAAGGGGCAGTGGTTCATGCGAATTACCTTCGCAAAAAGCTTGAACCGTATTTTGATGCACCATATTCCCAAATTTGTAAGCATGAATTCGTGTTATCCGGATCTAGACAGAAAAAGCTCGGTGTGAGAACACTTGATATGGCTAAACGTCTGCTTGATTTCGGCTACCATCCACCAACAATCTACTTTCCTTTAAATGTAGAGGAATGTTTAATGATTGAACCGACCGAAACAGAGTCAAAAGAAACAATGGATGCCTTTGCTGATGTGATGATTCAAATCGCTAAAGAAGTGGAAGAAAATCCAGGTATCGTATTAGAGGCACCACATACCACGGTCATTGGCCGATTGGACGAAGTTCAAGCAGCAAGACAACCTATCTTGCGTTATACAAAAGAGGAAGCGGTAGAGAAAGAAAAAGAAACTGTAAAGGCATAAAATAAATCTTCCATCAGTGTGGGGGGAGCATCCCCCACTGATTTAAGCCAATTTTATGTTTCGTTCATAGGAGTGAAAGATATGACCATCGATTATGTCCGTAAACCGGAGTGGCTCAAAATTAAATTAAATACCAATGAACAGTATACAGGCCTAAAAAAAATGATGCGTGAAAAAAAGCTTCATACGGTTTGTGAAGAAGCAAAATGCCCTAATATTCATGAATGCTGGGCTGTACGCAAAACGGCAACCTTTATGATTTTAGGAAGTATATGTACACGTGCTTGCCGATTCTGTGCGGTTCAAACAGGGCTTCCGACAGAGCTTGATTGGGAAGAGTCAAAACGTGTGGCAGAATCAGTGGAGCAAATGGGCTTAAAGCATGTCGTGATTACGGCCGTTGCCCGGGATGACCTAAAAGACGGTGGGGCTGGAGTTTTTGCGGAGACGGTACGAGAGGTGAGGAGTCGCACTCCATTTTGCAGTATTGAAGTCCTTCCATCTGATATGGGTGGAGAATATGACAACTTAAAAACATTAATGGATGCAAAACCAGACATTTTAAATCATAACATAGAAACCGTCAGACGCTTATCGCCGACAGTTCGTGCACGTGCAACATATGAACGTTCGCTTGAGTTTTTGAGACGTGCAAAACAAATGAATGCCAATATTCCAACGAAATCAAGCATGATGATTGGTCTTGGAGAAACGAAAGAAGAAATCATAGAAACGATGGAGGACCTTCGTGCTAACGATGTTGATATTATGACAATTGGTCAATATTTACAGCCAACGAAACGTCATTTAAACGTACAAAAATATTGGAGTCCACAGGAGTTTAATGAATTAAAGGAAATTGCATTGTTAAAAGGGTTTAGTCACTGTGAAGCAGGCCCGCTCGTTCGCTCTTCCTACCATGCAGATGAACAGGTCCGTGCAGCAAAAGCGAATGTGTAATATTAAAAGGTAGGACACTGGTGAGAAGGAGAGAATCCGATGGTTATTACGTTAACAGAGGTGGCGTTGAAACAGCTAAAAGAAATAGTGTTCAAGGACGAAGAATCTCCTCGAATTGACGCTGATATAGCTGGGGGATGCGGGATGACTGTTAAGTTTACGCTAGTTTTTGATGAACCGCGACGAAACGATACGATTATTGAGTACGAGGGGATCCCGATTCGAATGGATCGTTTTACGAAACGTTATTTAGATGAAGAGGTCGAAATTGATTATACAGCTGAACGTGGCTTTCTTATTGGAGAAACCTTAAGTTCAACTGCATGTGCACAGTGGGACGATTAAATTAAAAAGAAAAGCTTAAAGGGACATTGATAGAACAGAGCTCGTATCGAATGTTAAATGGGGTATGTTGGCTATGTTTTGGATATGTTTTTTCTTCGTAAAGAAGTCGTACAGTCAAATTCGATCACATTATGGTGCTATATATACTACCTTTGGAGGTAAGAGCTATGAAACTTAATTTAGAAGATTGTAAAAAAGCCAAAAGTGAGAAACTCCCATTTTCAAGGACCAATCCATTTCAAGCAAAGATTTTAAAAAATATTAATTTAAATGGAGCTGGCTCTAGTAAGGAAACAAGGCATATTGAGTTATCATTACAAGGGTCAGGCCTTTCTTATGTCCCAGGTGATGCACTTGGCGTTAACCCATCAAATGATCCAGAGCTTGTGGCTTCTCTTATTAAGGAAATGGAATGGGATGAAGAAGCGGTTGTAACTGTTAGTAAGCAAGGTGAGACACTGCCACTGAAGGAAGCGTTAATAAGCTACTTTGAAATTACACTGCTGACGAAGAAGATTTTACAACAGGCAGCTGTATTTTCAGAAAACGAAGAGCTGCAAAAGCTTGTGCTGGTTGAAAATGTAATTCAACTAAAGGAATATTGTTATGGGCGTGATTTACTTGATATGTTACGTGATTTTGGTCCATGGAAGGCTTCTGCCCAAGAAATCGTCTCATTATTAAGAAAAATGACACCGCGTCTCTATTCTATTGCAAGCAGTATTGCTGCTAATCCAGATGAAGTTCATCTAACCATCGGTGCTGTACGCTACACGGCGCACGGACGTGATCGAAAAGGCGTTTGTTCTGTTTTATGTGCAGAACGTGTTCAAGAAGGAGATACGCTTCCAGTCTTTGTTCAAGCAAATAAACACTTCTATTTGCCAGAGTCTCAAGATGAAGATATTATAATGGTTGGGCCTGGGACAGGCATTGCACCATTCCGTTCTTTTATCCAAGAACGAGCAGTGAATAAAGCTACTGGCCGGTCATGGCTATTTTTTGGAGACCGGCATGCAGCGTCAGATTTCCTTTATCAAAATGAGTTGGAAAAATATCAACAAGATGGGGTATTGACAAGACTTGATACTACCTTCTCCCGTGATACGTCTCAAAAAATTTATGTGCAACATAAAATGCTCGAACATAGCAAAGAATTGTTTGAATGGATTGAAAAAGGAGCGTATGTCTACGTTTGTGGGGATAAGAAACATATGGCGAAAGACGTTAACGATGCGCTCATTACTGTTATTGAAAAAGAAGGCGCGATGGCCCGCGATGCAGCTGAAGCGTATCTTAAACATATGCAGAAGCAAGGGCGTTATCAACGTGATGTGTATTAAAAACAAAGCGTTTTAAGTATACAGTTATATTGTTTTTCAAAAAGTAACCCTTTGTTCCGGTTGATATGGAGGGTTACTTTTTTGATCGCCTTTCTTTTTTTCATTATTTTCTCAAGGTAAGCTGTTTTGGATGCAAATCACCCTTTAAACACGGGGAGATGAAAAAGCAGCTGCTGACCGACAGTGACCGACAGATGTTAATATTTTGACGAGTTTCTTCCTATTATATAGATTTATTTTTGTGCTCCTTCTTCATCCTCCCTGACAGATTTATAAAAGGTCGTCTTTTTTAGACCTACTTCCTACATGGACTTCACAGCTGTTATCTCTCCTGCTTTCCATCAATGGTACACTTCTTTAAACCCATCTGTTATCTGATCTTTTGGCCGGAATACATAAATTTATGTTAGGAACTCTGACATAATTGTAATGTAATTAAAAAAAACAATTTAAAATGAATTAATAATATAGTAGTTTCGAAAAAGACATATTGTTAGTTATTTTTCCTAGGGGGGAAACACATGGGGTATAATACTTGTGATAAGATGTTTAACTGTGAAAAGGAGTTAACACTTTCTATTATTGGAGGTAAATGGAAGTTACCTATTTTATGGTACTTGGGTAAAGAGGGAACGAAACGATTCAGTGAACTGAAGTCTGTTATCCCAGATATTACCCCAAAAATGCTTGCTAATCAGTTGCGAGAGTTGGAAAAAGACTTCATTGTTGAGCGTAAAGTTTATCCCGTTGTTCCACCCAAAGTGGAATATTCACTTAGTGAAAAAGGAAAAACTCTGATGCCGATTCTTGATTCTATGTACGAATGGGGAAAACACCATAAGGAGACTGTTATGAAACAAAGGGTAGAAAAAATTGAATTAATCAATTGAAAAATCTTTTTCTTCTATATAACGGCTTAGCTCAGTTTTAGTCTGGTTTATTTAAATAACTCAATTCTTGCTGAAAATATAAACAGCATGTTATGAGACTTATCAAAAGTGAGTTTAAAGCAGGAGATTAGATATATATAAATATACGAAACTATTATGTTGCATTGAAAAGGCTCCGGATTTTTTATTAAGTCCGGAGCCTTTTTACTACTTTATCTAAGATCTAACCAAAATTTCTTTTTCTACTCAAGATTGGCATGTCTGCCAAACATAGTTTCGGAATTCAATCCCTTTTTCTCCATAGCTCTTAAGACAATGGCATCAAAGAATAATAGGAGCGTTTGTTCAAATAATGATCCCATTGGCTGTATGGTGTTAAATTCACTGTCTGTTTCGGCCTTAGATTTGGCAGGTAATTTAATAGAAATATCGGCTACTTTTCCAAGCGTTGATTCAGGAAAAATGGTCACAAGCGCTACGGTTGCACCTAAGCTTTTTGCTTTTTCAGCCATCGATATTAAACTTTTCGTTTCTCCTGATCCGGATCCAATAATCAAAATGTCGTCCTTTTCTAAGTTAGGGGTGACGGATTCGCCTACTACATAAGGATCTAAACCCATATGCATCATTCGCATTGCAAAGGACTTAGCCATAAATCCAGATCGCCCTGCACCAGCCACAAAAATTTTCTTTGATTCAAGGACATGGTCTACCATTTTCTCAGCTTCTTCATTAGTTAGTAAGTCAGCAGTTAGTAAGTCAGCGGTACGATTTAATTCTTTTATGATTTCAGTGAGATATTGAGTTGTCTGCATAATGATTTTCCTCTTCTCATGCAAAAGTTTCTTGTTTAATTACTCTTTGCATTTGAGCAGCAACTGCCTTTTTATCTTCTTGTCCTGTAATACCACCGCCTACAATCACAAGATCAGGCTGTGATTGTACCACTTCTGGAAGTGTGTCTAATTTAATCCCGCCTGCTACTGCTGTTTTTGCATTCTTTACGACACGCTTAATGGCTTGAAGCTGTTCAAAAGGGTTTTCACCAGCTGCTTGAAGATCATAGCCTGTGTGAACGCAAATATAATCCACACCAAGTGCATCCACTTCATATGCACGCTGTTCTAAGTCTTTTACATTAATCATATCGACAAGAATTTGTGTCCCTTGTTTTTTAGCTTCTTCCACAGCCCCTTTGATTGTTGCATCATCAGTTGCTCCAAGTACAGTAATAATATCAGCACCAGCTTCAGATGCCTTCATCACTTCATATGCACCTGCATCCATGATTTTTAAATCGGCTAATACTTGTAAAGAAGGAAACGCTTCTTTGATTTCTTTTACAGCTCTAAGCCCTTCATTAATGACAACTGGTGTACCAATCTCTACAATTTCAACATACTCCTGTACCTCATTTACTACTTCCTTTGCCTCTGGAATATTGACAAGATCCAATGCTAATTGAAGTTTCATATCTTCCTTCACTCCTCATTTGAATTTTTATTATGATGTTTCTATAACTTATTCTAGGTTATATTTTTCAATAAAGTAAGTACGCACTTTAATATCATATAGTGACTAAAAGTATACTGTTAGAAAAAGTTTTTTAAAAGATACATGAAATCCGCCTCTTTAGTACAACTTCGACAATATCTACCATGTTTTATAATCGGAGTTTCACCTTTGAAAGATTTAGCCTATTATAAATTTATTTTTGATTCAGCAACCTATCTACATTCAGGTTGGTATGAGTAATCGATATTTATTTTGTAAATACACAAATGGGATGGACTCACAATACACGTAATTCCTTACAACAATAAGTCTTATTTTCAGTCCGCTGTATTGGCCTTGGAGCTAGAAATGAGAAGTGGTTTCTTATTGATAGGGATTTCACCAATGAGAATGACTCCAACGATCCCAGAAATCCTTTTATTATATATGGATAACATGAAAGTTACTTCATCCTTCCACTGGAAATCTATATCGTGAGTGTCTGCTTCCAAATTTAACTCTATCTTATTCAAAAGCACACTTTTCTTTTCTTCTGCTATGCAAGTTGTAATATCTAATTGGTCCCAATAAGTCATTGAATAGTTACGAATACCGATTTTGATATTTTCTACACGCAAATCAATTAGAATCGATAAAAAATGTAGTGCATTATTAGAATTTAAATGGGTCGTTTTTAATGGGGGGAGGTTTACAATTTTCTCTAATGTCCTTTCGTTGGAAAATAGCCTTTTAAACATTCAAGATTCCTCATTTCCTTCATTCTCATCGCCAAAAGTACATGACACCACATAAGCACCAGCGTCCATAATTTTTAATCAGCCAACACTCTTAAAGAAGGAAGAGCTTCTTTGATTTCTTTAACCGCACGAAGACCTTCGTTAATCACAACAGGTGTTCTCATTTCTACAACATCAATATGCTTCTGAACCTCTTTTACTAGAATGTTTACAAGATCTAAAGCTAACTGAAGTGCCATAAAATGTTTACTTCTTAATAATGTAGTTTAGTTGATATGGTTTTTAGTGTAGATGAGATGCTGACAAAAAATAAGTACGCACTTTGAAATCATATAGTTACGAAAAATATACTATGGAAGAACGGAGTTGATATAGTAGCATGCGTGTTTGTCTAATTCGGTAAAGGATCCACTCTACCAAAAAATGAGAAGCTCATATTGGCATAATTACGTTTCGATCCTTAGATGCAAATTCATGATCAACCAACTAGTTTTTCCTGCTCCCTCCATCAAACCAAAACAAGCTAAGTTAACTTGTAGAAAATTCCATCCTGAAAAAAGTTCGTTATCCCTGTGAAATTGCTGTTTATTTGAGCTATACAAGAAAAAAAAGGGTCATTTTACGAACGATTAGAAAAAAAGAGCTTAAAAATTATGTGTTAAATTTTCTGACTTTAATTATTTAAATCTTCTGAGTATTGGAGTTATAATTCCCTCAACAAATTAATTTTGTAATAAGCAAGAGGGAGAGGGATGCCGCGTTATGGATCAAAAGAAAATTGTCATCATTGGAGCAGGTGTTGTTGGATGCAGCACTGCCTACTATTTAAGCAAAATGGGTCAACAAAACATTACGGTCATTGAGCAAGGACCATTATTTGAAACAGGGGGGTCGACATCGCATGCCCCTGGACTTGTGTTTCAACTTAATCCTTCAAAGCTATTAACAACCTTGGCCAATCAAACAGTCGAATGTTTTAAAGAGTTAAGCTCTGACGAAAACCCATCTTTTTATTCTGTTGGAAGTATTGAAGTGGCTAGTACTCCCGAACGGTTAGAGGATTTGAAACGTAAGGCAGGGTTAGCTGCATCGTGGGGAATGGAATCATTTATTCTTTCACCAGAAGAATGTGAGGAAAAGTGTTCACTCATCAATTCGGAAAATATTTATGGCGGACTATATGTACCGTCAGATGGAATAGCCAAACCGCTTCGTGCTAATGAAAAAATGGCTGAATTTTCTATATCTCAAGGCGCGGTATTTTATAGTCACACAGAAGTAACCGCCATTGATGTTGTAGATAGCCAAATAAAAGCGGTTGAAACAACGGCTGGAAGATTTGAAGCGGATATCGTTATTTGCTGTGCAGGATTTTGGGGACCTCGTATTGGGGAGATGGCAGGTGTGACGATTCCTCTTCAACCACTGGCACATCAATATGTGTTTACGAATGATTTACAGGAATTAGCTGACGAAACAGAAGAAGTAACAGCTCCTCTTATCCGTGATCAAGATCATGCTATGTATTATCGTCAAGTGTTCAACGGTTTGGGCATTGGCTCTTATCAACACCGTCCATTGCCTGTTGAGATTCGTGAAGTTACCAAATATGGCGAAACGAAAGAAATGCCATCTGTAAAGCCGTTTACACCGGAAGATTTTGAAAAACCATGGCAAGATTCACTTAAATTGTTTCCTGCATTAACACAAGCGGGTTTAAAAAGAGGAATCAACGGCATCTTCTCGTTTACGCCTGATGGAATGCCACTGCTTGGAGAGTCGCAGAACGTACGTGGATTTTGGGTGGCAGAAGCTATATGGGTAACCCAGTCTGCAGGTGTTGGGAAAGCAATGGCTGAATGGATTATTAATGGGGTACCAACCCTTGATTTGGAGTTATGTGATATTAATCGTTTTGACACATACGCACTAAGTCCAACTTATTATAAAAAGCGTTCCATTGAAAATTTTGAAAAAATATATGATATCCATCATCCGTTCGAGACGCCAGAAACATCACGCGACATGCGTGTGAGCCCTTATTATCTGCGTCAAAAATCATTGGGGGCTTACTTTAACGAAAGATCTGGATGGGAACAGCCACAATGGTATGAAGAAAATGATTCGCTTGTTGCAATGTATAAAAAAAACATCTTGGAGCATAAAGGATGGGCAGCTAAGTATTGGTCACCAACGATCGAGGCTGAACACCTACATACAAGGAAATATGTTGGACTTTATGATATGACAGCTACCAAAAAGCGACTCGAAATCAGCGGTGAAGACGCAGTTGGATTTTTACAACAACTGACAACAAGCAATATTGATATGTCAGTTGGTCAAGTAACGAATACGTTAATGCTGCATGAATTAGCAGGAATAAAAGATGAAATAAGAGTGATCCGTACAGGCGTTTCCACCTTCCTTGTACTTTGTACGGGAGCGGTTGAAGCTAGTTGGATCAAAAGACAATTACCAACATCAAGCCGAGTAAAGATTCAAGATGTAACAGCTGGTATATGCGGTCTTGGTGTAATCGGTCCAAAGGCAAACGACGTGATGCAATCTCTTGCTCCTGAAGCCTTTACATCAAAGGTATGGCAGCCTGGACAAGCAAAAGAATTGTTTATTGGAAATGTTACCGTATTAGCTGTTTATGATTCCTATCTTGGTACAGAAGGATGGGAGTTATTTACGACTTTCGATCAAGGATTGCAATTATGGGATCGATTAGTTGAAACCGGACAACCATACCAGCTCATTGCCGTTGGAGATCGTGCCCTTGAAAATCTTCGAATCGAATCACTTAAGTTAAGAAGTGGTAAAGACTTTTGGAGTGAGCATAGCCCATATGAAGTAGGGCTTCATCATATGGTTGACCTTAACAAACAAACTTTCATTGGAAAAGAAGCGTTGCTTGAACGTAATGATGAGGGACCGAAACTTCTGGCAATTACATTAGAACTGAATGACCCTTCAATGGTTGTAATGGGGTATGAACCTGTATTTGATGAAGATAAAGCGGTTGGTTTTGTCACAAGTGCTGGATATGCATATCATCTCGGCAAAGGGGTTGTACATGTATTGGTATTACCTGAAGCTGTAAAAGCAAGCAAGGAATTAAGTATTGAATACTTTGGAGAGCGTTACACAGCAAAAATCATCAGAGAATCTGTTGTGACTGTCTAATAAAAAAATGAGAAAACAGGAGGTGTCCTATGTCGAAAATGTATGATGTCATTATCATCGGTTTAGGAGCAATGGGGAGTACGGCTGCTTATCAATTAGCGAAGAGAGGTCAACGGGTACTTGGGCTTGAACAGTTTGGCCCGGCACATGATCAAGGTTCGAGTCATGGCGGCTCAAGGATTATTCGACAATCTTATTTTGAAGATCCTGCTTATGTTCCCTTATTGCTTCGCGCCTATGAATTATGGGACGAGATTGAACGAGAAAGTGGAGAAGAGATTTTGACGGTAACAGGCGGATTAATGATGGGTCCTCCTGATAGCTTAACGGTATCTGGGAGCATTGAAAGTGCAAAGCAGTGGAATCTTGCTTATGAGGTGTTGGAGGCAAATGATATTCGTAGACGTTTCCCGTTATTTAACCCATCTGATAATACCCTAGCCTTATATGAAGCAAAGGCTGGATTTGTCAGACCGGAACTAAGTGTCTATAGTCATCTTCTTCAAGCGGAAAAACACGGAGCTGACCTACGATTCTTTGAAGCAGTTCAATCCTGGGAAGCCCATCCTTCTGGTGAAGGTGTACGTGTTGTGACAGCTAACGGAACGTATGAAGCAGGAAAAATAATTATTTCTGCAGGAGCTTGGGCACCTCAGCTATTGAACGACTTAGGTGTAAGTTTACAAGTCGAACGTCATATTCAAATGTTCTTTGAGCCAACTGGAGGAATTGAACCCTTCCGTGTTGGAAAACAGCCGATTTATATATGGGAAGCAGAAGATAATGTGCAATTATATGGTTTTCCTTCTTCAGCACTAGGAGCTGAAGGAGCAAAAGTCGCCTTCTTCCGTAAGGGAAAACCTTGTACTCCAGACACCATTGATCGAAACGTGTATGACGATGAAGTAGAAATGATGAGAAGCTATCTTGCCCAAGGCATTCCAAAGTTAAATGGTCGTTTTTTACAAGGGAAAACTTGTATGTATACGAACACACCTGATGAGCATTTTGTCATTTCTGCTCACCCGGCTCACCCGCAAGTAACGGTTGCAGCTGGATTTTCCGGGCATGGATTTAAGTTTGCAAGTGTTGTAGGGGAGGTTTTAGCAGACTTAGTTATTAATGGGCAAACCAGTCATCCAATAGATTTATTCAAACCCCAACGTTTTATCTATCAGTAGGTTTTTTTACGGCAATACATTTTTTTTTAGACGATAAAGGAGGAAAGACAGATGGAAATGAATCAGACTGTAGCAAGTGAAAAAGGGAAATTAAAGGAAACATTGAAAGGAGAGCTGTATACATCTCCGGAAATCTTTGAACTAGAAAAAGAGCAGATTTTTGCTAAAACATGGACTTTAGTTGGCTTTGAATATGAGGTAGGGAAGCCAGGCCAGTACATTACAACAAAGGTGCAGAACGAAAATATTTTAATTGTCAGAGGAAAAGACAATGTGCTTCGTGCATTCATAAATGCGTGTCGTCATCGTGGAGCGACACTTTGTAATGACCCTTGCGGCAAAACGGGAGTTATTCGTTGTCCATACCATTCTTGGAGTTATGGTCTTGATGGTTCTTTGCTTGGAGTTCCAAATACAAGTGAATGCCGTGATGAGTTGGTTAACAATGAAAACTATGGCTTAGAGCCTGTGCACCTTCAAATATGGCACGGAATGATTTGGCTGAACCTAGCAGAAAATCCATTACCGGTTGAACAACAATTAGATACGCAAATATTTGCCCGTTTTGGCGAGCTTACTACATTTAGTAGATATCAAATTCAAGATTTAAAAGTCGCTCATCGTAAAGAGTACGAGGTAGCAGCAAATTGGAAACTTATCGTGGAAAATTTCCAAGAATGTTATCATTGTTCTTCTATTCATCCTGAATTAACAGCGACTCTTCCGGAATTCCGTTCAGGTATTGGTACTCAAAATTCAGTCGGTGGAGGAGCCGTGTTTAATGATGAGCTAGATGCTTTCTCAATAAGCGGCAAAGGCAATCGTCCGATGCTAAAAGGATTGCTTCCAGAAGATGATCGTTTATATTATGGCATAACGATTCTTCCGCTCGGATTTATTAATTTAACACCGGACCATGTCATTGTTCATCGTATCATTCCAATTAGTGCGGAGAAATCGAAAGTAGTTTGTGACTGGTTATTTGATCCAGAAGAAATGGAAAAATCAGATTTTGATCTAGAAGATGCTGTTGAATTGTTCCATCGAGTGAATATGCAAGATTTTGATGCGTGCGAGTGGTGTCAAGAAAACATGGGATCAAGAGCATACAAGAATGGCGGAATTTTAGTACCGATTGAACAACACGTTACCAAATTTTACGATTTTGTCTTAGAGTCAATAGGTATGAAAGTCGAATAATCAATCTGGTTTGACACGTTGTACTAAAGTTATACGTGTCAAACCCTTCTTTAAAAAGGTAGTTTTTTTAATAGGAGAGAGGAGATTGAACATGGAACAGCTGTTGATGTTCAATCAATTGAAGAATTAAAGAACCATAAGGATAAATTCTAAGAGAAGATCTGAAAAAGGAAGTGATGTGTTTTGGAACGTAACGATAGGTCGACTTTCAAAATTTCAGTAGGTATAGCTACTATTTTTTTATTAGTTGGTGTGCTTATACCAGAACAGTTTGCTGCTGCAATGACAGTCGTTCAACGTTTTATTCTTGAATCATTTGGTTGGTTTTATCAGTTAGTCGCTACTTTTTTTCTTATATTTGCTTTTGTTATGATTTTCAGCAAATATGGGAAAATCAAACTTGGTAAACCTGATTCTAAACCCGAGTACAGCCGTCCCACTTGGTTTGCAATGTTATTTTCTGCCGGAATGGGAATAGGTCTCCTATTCTATGGTGTCTCTGAACCAATTGCTCATTTTACCGCCCCTCCTTTAGGAGAGGGAAGTACAGAGGAGTCAGCCATTCTGAGTATGAGGTATACATGGCTTCATTGGGGATTACATGCTTGGGCCATCTATGCAATCGTAGCGTTAGCCTTTGCTTATCAAAAGTTTAGAAAAAATGCACCAGGTTTAATGAGCGCCGCGCTCTATCCTGTATTTGGTGAAAAGGTGAAAGGTCCTCTCGGTCAAACGATCGATGTGGTGGCTGTTTTTGCAACTTTGTTTGGGGTAGCAGCCTCTCTAGGGTTAGGATCAATTCAAATCAATGCCGGATTAGAATATCTTGTAGGTATTCCTAATAACTTTATGGTACAAATCATGATTATAGCTATGATATCAGTGCTCTTCATCATTTCAGCAAATACAGGTATTTCAAGAGGAATTAAGTATTTAAGTAACGTAAATATGTCCATTGCCGTTTTACTATTTATTACGATGTTTGTTCTTGGTCCTACTTTATTCCTGCTTAATATGTTTACATCAACATTAGGCAGTTATGTACAAAATGTAGCATTAATGGGATTGCGATTGTCTCCTTTTGATGCCAACGAAGCGGCTTGGACACAAGGTTGGACAATCTTTTATTGGGCATGGTGGATTTCCTGGACTCCGTTTGTCGGAATGTTTATCGCCCGTGTCTCAAAAGGTCGCACAATACGAGAGTTTATTCTGGCTGTTCTCCTCATTCCATCCCTTGTTTGCGCTCTATGGTTTACTGTTTTTGGTGGAACAGGTATTTATTTAGAATTTATCGAGGGTGTAAACGTATCTGGACAAGGAATTGAAACTGCGTTATTCTACGTTTACCAACAATTTCCTTTTGGGATAATACTGTCCATTCTGACGGTGGCCCTTATCATAACCTTTTTTGTTACTTCTGCAGATTCAGCAATTTTTGTTTTGGGGATGCAGACGACTGGCGGAAACCTAAACCCTTCAAACAAAGTAAAGGTCACATGGGGCTTAATCTTAGTAGCCTCTACCGTGGTATTAATGGCTTCAGGGGGATTAGCTGGTTTACAAACAGCTATCATTGTTAGTGCGTTACCACTAACATTCATTATCTTAATCATGTGCTATGGTTTGATAAAAGCACTTAATCAAGACTTTAAAGAGCAAAATAATAAAGCAATAATTAAAAAAGAGAGAGAAAAAACAGTGAGTTAGGATAGGAAAGAAATCTATCCGATAGATCACCTTAAACGATATCCAGCAAAAACAGGTGATCGTTTAAGAATTTCGCCTATGAAACTTTTATATTTTGAACAAAAATGAACGCCGCATTCCCCTTCAAAATCTATGATTTAGTGGGATTAGGCGTTTCTTCTTTTCCTTGGTTTTCAATGTATTCCTTTATCACTTCGATTGGCGCACCACCAGTCGTTAAAATCATATAAGTTCTACTCCAAAAATACGACTTCCAATGATAAGAGTTGATGTTGTGATTTGAGAGATTTTCAGATTTTGTGTCCTCCTTGGTTACTAATTAGGGGCATTTTTGCTTCGAAGCTTAGGACACCTCGTACTGTACCAAGAGGGCTCTTTTTGTTTCATCCTCAAATACCTTCATTACAGGAATGGTTCCTAGTAGTATCATAGCTTCGCTTGTTATACGAGATCTAAGTCCCAACCAGCCACAAACATGTTTCTACCAGTAGGGGGTGAACGGTTTAGTTGACGGGATCTAAGTCCCACGGGGGCGGACGTTCTACCCTGGCTACTGCTATAATAAGACCATATAAAAAAAGGTCAACCATATTCTCTTATCTGGTTAACCTTATAATACGAAAGGGTGCATTACTTCAACAAGGTAATTGGTTTTTTATGATTAAATGTATGGTAAAGGAGGCGGTTTTCATTAAAAAATTTAAAGTGAGTTTGCTGTTAGTGATTACGCTTATGCTAATAGTGGGTTGTTCTGAAAGTTCCTCAAATATTAAAGATGAAATCAGACATTTTTCTACTCAAGAAGAAACGTTAGGACATTTTATTGAAAAGGAAAATATAAGAGGGAACATTGACTTAGTTACAACAACAAAGAATGAACTACTATTAGTTGCACAGTCGAGCGAGAATATATATTTTGTTGGTGAACTAAAGGAAGATGACGAAGGATTTTATGCTTCTAAAATATCTGCAAGTGTTCATATGGAGATAGGTGCTGCTTGGGAACTAATCACAATGGATGGTAACGAATATACTATCTTTCTTGAAAAGACTAATGAAAAACCAAACTTCATTAGCCTGTCCAACGAAGAATACTTTATCTCAATTGTAGAGGGTCATACATTGAATAAAAATTCGATAAATGTAACAAATGCAATAAAAGAAGTAGATACTATAAAAGAGTAATTAAACTAACGGATGCGATTGCTGAACAAGCAGCAGTCTTACTATTGGACAGAAGAGTTGTATAAGAAAATAGTTTTTAAAGGGGAGATTCATTATCAATAAAGTTGGTGCTAGTGCTTTTAGTTTAATTATTGTTTTGTTATTAGCGGCAAGCGGAAACTCGTCGAGTGTTAATCAAGATAGTCAAGGGCATAGTTTGGTTAATAGCGAGTTTTCATTACAGGAACATGCAAAATATGCAGAGAGGCTTCAAGATGAACGAGGGCTAACCAAAGAGGAAGCTGATGAAGAAGCTTTTCGTGTTCAATTGAATGAAGTAGCAGTAATCAATAGAGCAATTGACGTAGGTATCAATGTTTCAGAAGAGGAAGCGTTGCAGAAGTCTCAAGAAACTAGAGAGACGTTGGAGTACGAAGAGGCTGAAAATGTTAAAGAGGTACTGATTAGCATTCAAGAAGAAATTGAACAATTAGGGATTTCTGAAGATGATTATTGGAATGAATATATGCTTAGTTCTTATGCTCATGCTGTAATGAGGGAAAAGCTAATGGAGTATGAACAAAATGAAAATCCAATGAAGAACTGGAATGAGCGTCAGCAAGAAATAATTGAGGATTTTACAGCCAGTGAATCTCTACAGATAAATGAATTTAAAAGAGAAATAGGGAACAAGTAGAGCCTATTTCTCTTTTCCATAATGGGTGCGTTGAACATGAACGGGTGAAGCATTTTTATTGAAGTTATTCAGCTAACGAGGCAGGGTAACGGAAGAAGAAATCACCATAATTTAACCAATTATATGTTAACATTAAGTGATAGATGTGCGATGTTCTTGATAGAAGGAGGTGTATGGATGGTAATTCATGGAGATTCAGGAGCAATAATATACCATTTTTTATTTACAGGACTTATCGTTTTATTTGTAATTGCGTTTACCCTTTTTATTATTAAATGGTTACATTTAATAATAAAAAGGGTAAATATTCTATTATTGTTGCCTCAATTATATTTATTCTTTTTATTGTTCTACATAATTTCGGCTATGAATTTTTTATCGTCTTTCAGTAGCATTGCATAAATAAATTCTACTAATGTCAAATCACTGTTTTTTAGTCACCTGTACAAGTCTGAACATTCAGAATTTGTGTTGTTCAGGTCAAAGTGAAAAAAGGACAACAGGCAAGTAAAACGGCAGTCCTTATCCACAATTTTACAATTATGCTTTTTCCTAGTTAAACAGTGGATCGTACGTCAAGTCGTCTAG